>NZ_JBEZUT010000041.1:0-37620 GCF_040636595.1 Kitasatospora sp. NPDC036755 | reverse complement strand
CGGCCGGCCGGGCGGCGGAGCCCTCGGCAGCGAGACCTAGGCAGGTGAGTGCTTCGATCACGAGGTCCTCAAGCGCCCGATGCCCGGTGGGGTGGTCGGGTGAGCTCAGTTCGAAGTCGACGTCGCTGCCACGTCCGAGGACTCCCTGCGCGCACGAGCCGCGCAAGATGAGCTCCAACCCCTCCAGTCCCAGGACGGCTTGAACAGTCCGGGCAATGCGGGCGGTGGCTTCCTCGGCGGCCTCGGCACGCTCACATGCCGCATCTCACCCGCCGACGCCCAGCAGCGGCCAACGGGCGCTCGGCCGTGGAGAACAGGGCGAGAACCCATGACCGGCGGAACCGCTCCAGACCATGGCCGCAGTTGGTGAGGGCATCCAGCCGGTGAAGGAGATCCGCATAGGCGTCCTCACCCTGGTCTGCTCGCAGCCGTGAGGTCAGCACCGTGTGGAAGACACCGAGACCGGGCGGCAGAACGTCCTCGGCGAGATGACCCAGTCGGGCGGCACTCGCGGAATTCGGCCCCGAGGCGGGCAGTTCACTCGCGAGCGTCAACTCGATGCCCCGGCGACGCACCTCCCGCACGGTCAGCCCGGCCGGCAGCCAGGCGGCGAGTATGGACTCGAACCCATCCAGCGGCGGCTCCTCGCCGCTCCCCGCCGTAAGGCGCCTTCTGAGTCCCAGATCGCGTCCGAGCAGGTCGGACCACGCGATGTCCCACTTCATCACGGTCAGCGCACCGGGGGCGGCGGTGCCCGCCGGGACGAGCAGAGCGTCCTCCCAGTCGATCAGGACCGTCCGGCCGCTCTTCCGGAACATGCTACGCGGAATGCACCCGGACGCCTCCATACCGCGTCCCAGCACCGCCAGGAGGAGATGCTCGATCTCCTCCGTTGACAAGCCGGCCAGGCCGTCCGTTGAGGCGGAGAGCGGGATCCCGAGGTAGGGCGACACCAGAGCCGCCTTACGGTCGTCCAGCGGCACCAGGTCGGGCACGCACACCTCGATGCGCCCGAACTCGCTCACCGCGAGCGCACCCAGGCGACGCGCCGCCTCCGCAGCGAGGGCGCGCTCCGCGTGCGCCGCCGCCCACGACCGACGCTTGGCCACAAGGTCTCGGCCGTCATGGCGCAGCTGCCGCACGGCACCGGTGATGTCACCGAGTTCCGGATCGTCGAGCTCATGCCCTGCGTCGTCGCCGGCGAACACCGCCCGGATCGCCGCAGCGATGCCCAGCGAACCATCCGCATCCCCAGGCAGCCTGCTCACCCCACTCTCTCCCGAGTGCCGTACGGCAGGCTTGCCACCGTAGCCGTTCCATCACGCTGTGTTCGATCGAATTTGCGGATTCGACTCAAGGGGATGCGGAGTGCCTGCTTCCTCGCGAGGTGGAGGAACTCGTGGGGATGGCTGATGATCACTCAGGATGATCTACACCCAAGGTCCTTGAGCGGACCGGGTTCGCTCTGCGGCGCCCTTAATCAGGCCGCCGGCTGTGTGGGGCATGGGATACTCGGCAGACGGCGCCGACCGCTCGACGGGGTGGTGCTGTGCGACTCCCGTGGCCCGTCCGCGGATCCGCCCTCTCACAGAAGTGCTCCTTCGATCTATGCCTACGGTCCTCTCTGTCGCCGACGCGCTGCGCGAGCGCTTCGCACAGGCGATCTCCACTGCGTTCCCCGACGCCGCGGACAGCGACCCCCAGCTGCGACGAAGCGACCGCGCCGACTTCCAGGCCAACGGCATCATGAGCCTGGCCAAGCCACTGCGGGCCAACCCCCGCGAGGTGGCCGCGCGCGTGCTCGAGAACCTCGGCCCTGACCAGGTGATCGCGAACCTGGAGGTCTCCGGGCCTGGCTTCATCAACGTCACCGTCACCGACGCCACCATCCTCGAGCGCCTGGCCGCCCGTGCGGCCGACGCCCGACTCGGTGTCGGCAGCAACGCCGAGGCCGGCGTCACGGTGATCGACTACAGCCAGCCGAACATCGCCAAGGAGATGCACGTCGGCCACCTGCGCTCCACGATCATCGGGGACGCGCTCGTGCGCTCCCTCGAGTTCACCGGCGAGAAGGTCATCCGGCGCAACCACCTCGGGGACTGGGGCACCCAGTTCGGCATGCTCATCCAGTACCTCATCGAGCACCCCGCCGAGCTCGACGAAGGCACCGAGTCGGACGACTCCGGTCCGTCGATGTCCTGGCTCAACCGCCTCTACAAGGCGTCGCGCGCCAACTTCGACAGCGACGCCGACTTCGCCGACCGGGCCCGCCGGCGCGTCGTCGAGCTGCAGGCCGGCCACGCCGAGACCGTCGCATCCTGGCAGGGCATGGTCGACGAGTCGAAGGTCTACTTCGAAGCCGTCTACGCCCGCCTAGGCGTCCTCCTCGAGGACGCCGACACCGTCGGCGAGAGCTACTACAACCCGATGCTCGCCGACGTGTGCGCCGACCTCGAAGCCTCCGGCGTCGCCGTCCGCTCAGACGGAGCCCTGTGCGTCTTCTTCGACGACATCAAGGGCCCCAACGGCGAACCGACCCCGCTCATCGTCCAGAAGAGCGACGGCGGCTACGGCTACGCCACCACCGACCTCGCCGCCATCCGCGACCGCGTCGGCATGCTCGGCGCCAACCAGCTCCTCTACATCGTCGACAGCCGCCAGGCCCTGCACTTCCAGATGGTCTTCGAGACCGCCCGCCGCGCCGGCTGGCTCCCCGACAACGTCCGCGCCCTCCACCTCGGCTTCGGCACCGTCCTCGGCAAGGACGGCAAGCCCTTCAAGACCCGCTCCGGCGAGACCGTCCGCCTCATGGACCTCCTCGACGAAGCCGTCGACCGGGCCCGGACCGTCGTCGCCGAGAAGAGCCCCCAGCTCGCCACCGAGGAACTCGAAGACCGTGCCAAGCAGGTCGGCATCGGCGCGGTCAAGTACGCCGACCTCTCGACCTCCCGCACCCGCGACTACATCTTCGACGCCGACCGCATGGTCTCCCTCAATGGCGACACCGGCACCTACCTCCAGTACGCCTACGCCCGCATCCAGTCCATCCTGCGCAAGGCCCCCGACGGCGTCACCCCGACCGCCCACCAGGACCTGGCCCTGGAGCCGGCCGAACGCGCTCTCGGCCTCCTCCTCGACGAGTTCGGCACCACCATCGACCTGGTCGCCGAGACCTTCGAACCCCACCGCCTCTGCGCCTACCTGCACAGCCTCGCGGCGGCGTACACCACGTTCTACGAGCACTGCCCCGTCCTCAAGGCCCCCAGCCGCGAGGTCATGGAGACCCGACTGCTGCTGTGTCAGCTCACCGGCCAGACCCTCCGCCAGGGCATGGACCTCCTCGGCATCGGAACCCCCGAGCGCCTGTAGAACAGACGCCCCTGCGGGTCGGACAGGTACCCACCTGTCCGACCCGCAGGGGCGCTCGCGCCCACGGTCCGGCTACCCCTCTGCCCTTGGGAATCGGGAAGTCCCGGAATCCCAAGGGCAGGTGACTGTGGTGGCTATCGACCCCGGTTGAGAGTTATCGGCAGCCCAAGCAGCATCCCCGACTCAGAGCCCGATCCAGGGGGCGAGCGAGTCCCAGGCCATGCCGCACAGCCGCTGGGAGCGCTCGCGCACGAACTCCACGGTCCAGTCCTCCTCGCGCTCCGCGAGGGCTGCGACCAGCGGCAGATAGCGCGCTCGGCGGATGATGGCCTCCGCTCCTTCGCCGATCTCGATACCCTCGTGGGCCGCCTGCGCGAGCGTCCTTTCCGCCTCCTCGACAGTCGTCGCGGAGAGCGCCCGGAACATCAGCCGCTTGATCGGCCACGAGCGCTGATGGGCGGAGGAGTTCTCGACCCTGGGAAGCAGCGTCAGGTTCCCGAGCACGTGGACGGTGGTCGACTCGTCATAGAGCCTTCCCTCCCACCCGCTCGCGCCGGACCCCTTCGGGGCCACATGCTCGATCGTGGAGAACGCCTCGTCATGCCAGCGCTCCAGGTTGAGGGTGCTCAGGACTCCCTGCCTGCCGATCGTGACCAGGCCGGGCCGCTCCCTGTCGGGAGTCGAGTCGTTGGAGGCCGCGAGGAGCAGGAGCTTGGTGAGCTGCCGCGAGCTCGAGTAGACAGGTGTCTCGGCCGCGCGTGCCACCCATCGGTCCTTCTCGCCGAGCCCCTCCTCCTGGAGCTGTTGGCGGAAGTAGGCCAACATCTCCTCGATAGGGGGAACCTCGGTGAGCTGCCGGCCGAACCGCATGAACCGCGGCGCACCTTCGGCGGATGCCGGGAGACCCATGAGCTTGCGGTACTTGTTGTCGATTCCATTGGTGCTGCCGAAAGCACCTCGCCAGAGGCCGTAGAAGGCGCCGCAGGCTCGGACGGCGGTTAGGAACTGACGGGCCCGCTCGTCGATGTTGTCCTGCGCCAGCCGGTGCGAGGCGTAGTACCGGGTGAGCGGCGCGACCACGATCTCGTGCTTGGCCTCGCTAAGCACCTGGGCACACAATGCAGCCTGCTTTTGCAGCGCGTCATCCGTGCAGTCCGGCAACTTGTCCGGCTGAGCCCACGGACCGGAGACGAACTTGGTGACCTGGGCCAGAGCCTGCAGGAAGACCCGCCGCTCGGACTGGCCGGCCTCCTTGTCGAACGAGGTGCGCAGGTAGTGACGCTGCTCGCTGAGGCGCTTGCTGAGCCGGGTTCCGTCATTGAGCAGAGCGAACGGGATGAGGATGTTGTCCGTTGCGGTCTGCCGCTTGTCAGCGGATGACGCACCCTGTGCATCGAGGTACTTCTCGATGGTGTCGAAGTGGTTGTACGACTCCGAGTCGTGCCACTCCTTGAGCGGCTCGTTCTTAATGGCCTTGGGCTTGAACGTCTCGATCGCGGTGAGCGGCTGCCCAGTGGTGTTCAGCGCTTCGAACATGTCGAAGCCGTAGTCCTCGTGCTTGGACGTCACGACCGCCACGGTCACGCGGTTGAGCAGGTAGTTGGCGAAGACGATCAGCCGCAGAAGCGCCCCCAGGCGGTCGTCTTCCCGTGCGGCGTCGATCACGTAGTCGGGGAACGGGCTGTTGAACAGGCCCTCCTGGAGGACCTTGGAGTCCACCATGGCCTGAGCGGAGGGGATCTCGGCCTCGTCCTCCCGAGCCTGCCGCGACAGCGAGACGGCTTGGCGCAGCGTGCGACGGATGAGGACGCGCGTGAGCTCGAGATGCCTGTGAGCCTGGGCGTTGGCGTCTTCGGCTTCGCCCTCGACGAAGGGAACGTGCTTGTAGTCCTGGGAGATCGGCTCGTTGCGGCGGAACTGCCCGTACTGGTGCAGGTAGTACCCGATCGGGGATTCGTACCGCGCTTCGCCCTTATTGCGGGACCACACGTCGTGGAACGAGCGGATCATGCGAGGGTAGAAACGGAAGCTGCCCTCGCCGTAGCGCATATCCTCCTCGAAGGTGTCGGTGAGACGGACCGTCACATCGACTGCCTGGTTGAAACACCAGTCTCGGGCCTCACCTCCGTTCTTGGGGAGCCGATTCGCTCGAAGGCTGATTTCTTCGTGTAGGACAGTGGTCAGCAGGAGAAGGGTGGTCATCCGCTGCTGGCCGTCGATGATGCTCATGACCTTCGCGGGCACCATCGGTCGGTGGATCGGGTCCACGGTGCTGTACTGAAGGTCGCGCAGCGCGATTACCGAGCCGATGAAGCAGATCGATTCCGGGAACTTGGTGATCTGCTCCACGCCGTGGGCGACGTCGGCGATGAGGCGCTTGACCTTGTTGGACTCCCAGCTGTATGCGCGCTGGTACGGCGGGATATAGAGTCCCTGCCCGGTTTCGCTGAGGTACTGCGCCACGGTGTAGGGGGCGGCGTCAAAGATTTCTCGGGTTTCCAAATGAAGCTCCCGTGCATTTCGCGGTTCCGTTTGCCAGCCAGGCTCTCTTCGCGCGTTATCGCGGCTTTTCGGTTCCTCGGCTCACGCGGGCAGCCTGCGGCCCGGCGTCGCTGGAACACTTCACAGCTGCTGCGGTTCCTGCCGGCCCCCTCGCCACGTGTCCCCGGATGGGGGCACCTCTGCTTCCAGCCGTCCCCCTCGGTGTGCCCAACCCTGACCGTCGCGGCCTGCCGCTAATGGGTAGTCCACGACCAGTGATCACCCTAGACCGAGCGACTGACACGCATGAGTTCCTCTCGGAAAATCGCATACAAAAAACCGGGCATATCTGACATATGCCACGAAATTTCGATGACTCGATTGCGGAACGCCGGTACGACGCCCGGCAGGCGAGTAGCGCACCGTGTCCGGCCGGGCGGTTTGGGTGAGCGCGCGTCGGCAGTCACTCCGGTTGGATAGGATCTCAGTGCACTCCTGGTGGAACGGATCATCCCGCCGAGGGGAGCCGCCAGGAGTGAGAGTCGGAAACGCGCCGAAACGAGGGGGCAACATGGTCGAGGGCCGTGCCGCAGAAGCAAAGATCGTGTACCTCGACTACAACGCCACAGCCCCGCTGCGCCCGGAGGCCCTCGAGGTAACGCTGGCCGCGCTCAAGAGCGTCGGCAACGCCTCAAGCATGCACCACTTCGGCAGAGGCGCCGCCGCCAGGGTCGACGGCGCGCGCCGCCAACTTGCCGATCTGCTCAGCTGCTCCCCTGGAGAGATCATCTTCACCTCGGGGGCAACCGAGGCGAACAACCTTGCCCTGCGGGCCGCGCTGGCCCGCGGCGGTGCACTGGTGACCACTGCGGTTGAACACCCTGCCGTGCTTGAAGCGGGGCGTGCGGTCACTGGAGGGGAGCTCGGTGATCTTGTCGTACTCTCCGTGGACGGCGATGGCGTCCTCGACCTGGAGGCGCTCCACGAGGCCCTCGACAGGCGGAATGTTGCCCTGGTGTCGGTCATGCTCGCAAACAACGAGACCGGAGTCCTGACCGACCTGGGCCCCATCGCCAAGGCCGCCCACGAAGTCGGCGCCCTGGTCCACACCGATGCGACGCAGTATGTCGGGCGGCTGCCCCTGGACCTTGCGGAGCTGGACGTCGATCTGCTGTCGCTCTCTGCTCACAAGTTCGGCGGCCCGCAAGGAGCGGGGGCGCTGTTCGTCCGCCGCGGCACCAACCTTCCGCACCGCCCCCTCCTGATCGGAGGCGGCCATGAACGCGGATGGCGAGCCGGAACCCTCAACGTGGCCGGCATCGCCGCGCTCGGCGCCGCAGCAGAGGCTGCCCGACGCAACCTGCCCTCGGAAGCCGCCCGAGTGTCCGAGCTGCGCGACAGGCTGGAAGCCGGTCTGACCGCCCGTGTGTCGGGCTGCCAGATCAATGCAGCGAGGGCGTCTCGCCTTCCTGGTGTGACTAGTGTCACCTTTCCGGGAGTGCCGGCCGACGCGGTGCTCGCCGCCATGCCACACGTAGCGGCATCGGACGGCAGCGCCTGCTCATCGGGAGCGCCGGGCCCGAGCCATGTCCTGCTGGCAATGGGCCGCAGCCGTGAGGACGCGGACTCCACTGTGCGCTTCTCCCTGGGATACGCCACCACCGCGGAGGACGTCGACCGAGCAATCGACGCGACTGCTGCCGCAGTCGAGCAAACCCGATTGCTGATGGCCGCTACCGCCAAACAGTGACCGACGTTATCCCTTAGCCCTTCTTTCCTGCGATTGACCACCGAGAGGCATCCCCGAATGTCAGACAGCCGGCTCGCTGAGGCCGTCGAGCTCAATTTCAACCGCCACGAGACCTTCGCGCCGCGGTTCGGTTGGATGCACAAGGCTTACACGCAGGTCAAGGACCACCCCGACATTTTCTACCGCGAGGACGCCCCCGTCCTGCTCGGCGTCGGCCGGAACATGGTCAACGCGATGCGCTACTGGTCGAAGGCGTTCAAGCTGACCCAGGAACACGCGCATACCGACCCGTCCAAGAAGGCACGCCAGTCCGCACCGACATGGCGCGCACGCTGGTTGCTCGACGAGCACGGCGCGGACCCGTATCTCGAGGACACCGGCAGCCTCTGGCTGCTGCACTGGTGGCTGCTCTCCGCCGAACCGGACTCCAAGTGCCAAGCACCCAGCTGGTACGTGATGTTCAACCTGGCGCCCCGCTCCCGAGTCACGACCGCAGAGATGACGAGCGTCATCACGCGCTTCGTGCATGAGAACTTCGATGAAGAGAAGTGGCGGGCTGCGGAGTCGGTCAATCGTGACGTGGACTGCCTGGTCAAGATGTACGCCCTGGACCAGGAGTTCAACCCGCTGTCTCCGGGAAGCTTCGAGGACCTGCTCATGTCCCCGTTCAGGGAGCTCGGACTGCTGGAGGGGCAGGGCAAGGGCAAGCAGCGGACCTGGCGCTTCACCAGCGGATCACGGTCGAACCTGCCCGCGCCGGTGCTCGCCTACGCCTGCCTGGACTACGCCTCTCGGCTCGCCCCGAATGCTGGCTCGATCACGCTGGCACGGCTGGCCGCAGAAGAAGGGTCACCGGGCCGCGTATTCCGCATGCGGGAGCCTGAGTTGACCAAGGCCATCGAGTCTGTGATCAATGACCACCCTGACCTCCAGCTGGTCGAGGCCCTCGGTCAGAGGAGCCTCGCCTACCGCAAGCCGCCACAGGCACTCGCGTGGGACATCTTGGATGAGTACTACGGCCGCGTCCGGGAACGGGACGGATTCCCCAGCCCGGACCAATGGACCGAGATGTACCCCGGGCTTGCCAAAACCGCGGTGAGCAGTCCGCGTAAGAAGACTTCACAGCAGGCCGAGGAGCTGGTGTTCGGCGAGGAGAACTCCTGATCATGACGACGAAGACCAAGCAGCGCTCCCGCCAGAGCACGGACAGCTTCCAGCTCCCGAAGGGCATCGCCCTGGTCGGATCGGAGCTGCGGTCCACCAACCTCGAACGTGACGTCCGCGAGCGCCACCTGAACTCGCCCTACGTCGGCGCGCGCGCCCTCGATGTCCTTGAGCGTGTCACCAACGCAGTCGGCGAGCTCGGACGCACCCGCGCGTGGTCTTTCACCGGCCCCTACGGCTCCGGTAAGTCCACGCTCTCCAACCTCTTCGACGCCTTCCTCGGACACGACAAGGCTCGCCGTGCCGAGGCAGAAGCGGCCGTTGCGGCAACCAGCCCCGGGTACGCCGCCCGGCTGTCCCGCGTCCGGGACGAGATGACCGCGGACGGCTTCCTCGGTGCTGTTGCTACGGCCCGTCGTGAACCGCTTGCCGCATCGATTCACCGAGCCCTGCAGACCGCAGTCGAGCGCAGGTGGAAGAAGCGGCCCCCGAAGGCCGTTGCCCAGGCCCTTGCCGCGTGCGCCGAACGGGAGGTCCCGACGGCGCAGAGCCTGTTGGATGCCGTCACCGTGCTGTGTGACGCGGCCCCTGTCCTGCTGATCCTCGACGAGTTCGGCAAGACACTCGAGTACCTCGCCGCGGCCGGCGACACCGGAGACGCCGACAGCGACGTCTTCCTGCTCCAGATGCTGGCAGAGAAGGGAGCAGGCCGCTCTGGCCTGCCGCTGTTCATCTTCACGCTCCAGCACCTGGCGTTCACCGACTACGCAGCGCGATCCAGCTCCGTCCAGACCCAGGAATGGGCGAAGATCCAGGGCCGGTTCGAGGACATCACCTTCGCGCCGAACCTCGGCGACGCCGTCCACCTCATGCGCCGACGCCTCGACCTGTCCGCCGTGGCCGAGTCGGGCCGCGCACTTATCGAGGCCCAGGCAGAAGCTGCCGCGAAGGCGTGGAGGGAGGGGCACGCACTCAATTCCGTCGTCGACATCTCGGCCGAGATGTTCGCCGGCCTCTACCCCCTGCACCCGCTGACCGCTGTCGCGGCCCCGTTGCTCGCCTCCCAGATCGGCCAGCATGACCGCAGCCTCACCGGCTTCCTCGCCAGTGACGAGCCCCACACGGTCCGGCGGACAATGGAGACGCTGTCCTCGGACACGCCCGAGCGCGCCTCGACGGTTCGCCTCCCGCAGCTGTACGACTACTTCTTCGCATCGGGCCGCACCACCATCCTGGCCTCGGCCAACGCCAGCCGCTGGCTCGAGGTCGACATGCGGCTCAACGAGGCCCACGGCCTGCCCAACGAGGACCAGGAAGTCCTCAAGGTCATCGGCATCCTGAACCTCATCGACGCAGACGGTCTCCTGCGCGCAACGCCCGGCATGATCCAGTTCGCGCTCAACGACCCACTCGACGCCAACGACCCGGACCGCTTCGCAGCCCTGCAGAAGAAGCTGGACAAGCTCGTCCAAGACGGCTTCGTGGTTCACCGCGCCTACAGCAACGAGTACCGCGTCTGGCAGGGCACCGACGTCGACATCGAAGCCCGGGTCCGCGAAGTCGCCACCCGGATCAAGCCGGCGGATGTCGTCGACTACGTCAGCAAGCACCTCGGCACTGTCCTTCCCGCCGCTGTGGTGGCCGGCAAGCACAGCCAGCAGACCGGAATGCTGCGCTACTTCGTCACAGCGGTCAGCCACGAAGGCGAGAAGATCGACGGCCCTGAGGTGGTCAAGGACGCCGCAGATGGCCTCATCGTCTACCACCTCGGCACCCTCGACACCCGGCCTGCCGTCAACTCGCCCCTTCCTGTACTGATCGGCGTCACCGAGAACCCCGAACGGGTCCTTCAAGCCGGAATCGACCTCGTCGCGCTCGAGGAACTCCTCGACGACGACACCATCGACCACGTCGCATCCCGGGAGATCGCCGAACGCGCAGCAGAGATCTCCCAGCTCATCGGAGCGCAGCTCGACGAGGCGTTCAACCCCCTTAGCCCGCAAGCCACCTGGCACCTCTGGAACACCGCTGCCGACGTCGGCAAAGCGCCCGACGCAGCTCTCGAAGCGCGCAGCTACGCCAGCCTCGCCTCCCAGGCATGCGAACTCGTCTACCCGCACACCCCACGCATCCGCAACGAGATGGCCGGCCGTCACCAGCTCACCAGCAACGGCTCGCGAGCCCGTCGCGAGGTGCTCACCGCCATGATCCAGCGATCGGGCGTGCACCTCCTGGGCTTCGACCCTGACAACTACTCCGCAGAACGTGCGATGTACCACGGAGTTGTCGAGTACCTAGGCCTCCACCGCGTCGCGGGGGAGAGCGGTAACGCTGTCGACGCCGACACCATCCTCACCCACGGAATCTCCAGGCCCAGCAAGGAGACCAACGCCGAAGCCAACGTCACCGAAGTCTGGGACACCCTCGAGGCAGCGCTGACCAAGGCCACCCGGCCGACCCCTCTGGGCGATATCTACGAGAAGCTCATGGCACCGCCCTTCGGTGTCAAGGCCGGCGTCGTCCCGGTTCTCGTGGTCACCGCGCTGATCCTTCGCAGCGACGACATCGCACTGTTCGAGGACGGCAACTACTGCCAGCGGCTGACCCCGGAGATCATCGAGCGGCTCAACGTCAACCCGGACCGCTTCATGGTCAAGGCCGCACCCGTCGGCCGCGGCCAGCGCCGCCTCGTGGTCGAAGGACTCGCTAAGGCCCTCAACATCACCGCGCCGCGATCGCGCTCGGCCCGCAACCCCATGCTCCTGGCCGTCACCCGGACGATCCTCGGCCGCTACATGGCCCTTGACGACTTCGCCAAGGCTACCAAGCGTCTGAGCGCGCCGGCGCTGAAGCTCCGGGACGTCCTGAAGGAAGCCACCGACCCCGACGAGCTGATCTTCACCGCCCTGCCCCTCACTCAGGGATCCGAGCCCGTCCTGGCCGAGACCGCCAAGGACGAACAGGCAGCCAAGACGTACGTCGCGAGCCTCGTCGCCGCCCTCGACGAGCTTTCCGGCGCGAGCGCCGCCCTGCGCCAGCAGCTCGTCGCGGCCCTCGCAAAGGAATTCCGTCTTCCTGCCGAGATCGGCGAACTCCGCGCCGGTCTCGCCGAACGCCTTCGCGGGTTCGCCAACGCGCCCCTCGAACTCAGCCTGCAGGGCTTCGTCTCGCGCGTTCTCGACGAGAACCTGCCGGACGAGGACTGGCTCGAGCCGATCACCATCCGTCTCCTCAACAAGGCCCTCGTCAACTTCACCGACCGCGACACGGATGCCTTCCCGGCCAAGGTGAACGAGGTCGCCCGCGCCCTCGACCGAGTCAGCCACCTCTACGAGACAAACGACGAGCCGGAGGCCGTCCGGAAGCCGGCCTCGCGGAGGCAGATCGACACCCGCCTTCTCACGCTCACCACCCCCCAGGGCACCGAGGAACGCACCCTCATCCACGTGCCGAAGCAGTCACGCAAGGCAGCCGACAAGCTCGTTGTCAGTGTCATCAGGCAGGCTGAAGAGGCGCTCGGCCCGGACGGCGCCCGCATTCTGCTCGCCGCCCTCGCCGAACGCCTGGCCGCCGCCAGCACCGACGCGGCCCCCGAGACGAAGGAGAAGCTGTGAGCGACACCAGCTCCGGCACCAAGAAGCGCCACGTACTCGGCCTGTCCGGGGGCAAGGACTCCTCAGCCCTCGCCATCCACATGCGCGACCGGGTACCCGACATGGAGTACTTCTTCTGTGACACCGGCGCCGAGCTGCCCGAGACGTACGAGTACCTCAACCGCCTTGAAGCCGCGGTCGGCAAGCCGATCGTCCGATTGAACGCCAGCCGAGACTTCGACCACTGGCTTGAGGTCTACCAGGGCACCCTGCCCAGCCCCCAGATGCGCTGGTGCACCAAGAACCTGAAGATCAAGCCGCTGGAGGAGTGGGTCGGCGACGACGAGGTGATCTCCTATGTCGCCATCCGGGCAGACGAGAACCGCCTGGGCTACGTCAGCACCAAGCCGAACATCACCGCGGTCTTCCCGTTCCGCGAAGATGGCATCGACCGCGCCGGCGTAGACAGGATCCTCGATGAGGCCGGCATCGGCCTGCCGGCGTACTACGAGTGGCGCACCCGCTCCGGCTGCTACTTCTGCTTCTTCCAGCGCAAGCACGAGTGGGTCGGACTCAAGGACCGCCACCCGGACCTCTTCGAGAAGGCGATAGCTTACGAGGAGAAGGTCAACTACCGGCACACTGCGATGCAGGGCCGGCAGTACACCTGGTCCCAGGGCGAATCCCTGCACGACCTGATCGAGCGCCGCGAGGAGATCGAAGCCAAGCATCAAGCAGCCCTGGAGAGGGCGGCCACCCGCATAAGGCCGAACCGACCGCTGCTCGAGATCCTCGCCGATGCCCACGACGAGGACGACGACGAGGCAGGTTGTTCCGTCTGCCACCTGTGAGAGAACACCTGAGCCCCGTTGCGGCCGACGACAGCCGTCTGTAACGGGGCTCAGGTGCAGCCGACGGCGCTCGCAGCAACTCAGCCGCGCCGCCAAGATCCAGTACGGCACGTCGGAGAGCGATATCGTTTGGGAGCCCGCACGTGAGCCGGGCCTGAGTAGACGATGCTCCCCGGAGAAACACTGGTCATGGCCGCACAGCTGCCCTACCTGGTCGGCCACACCGAGATCGCCGCCCTGTTTGGCATCGAGCGCCAGACGTCTCAAAAGTGGCGGACCGACGGCATCCTCGGCGAGCCCGACCTCATCGCGTCCGGGAACCCCTACTGGCTGCTCCACACGGTACTTCAGCTCGACGGGCACAGTGGTCGGGAAATCACCGAAAGGCGACTGGCGCAGTACAAAGCAACGATCCCTGGCGGATACAGCTTCACGGACTCGAAGGAGCTTCCGGCGCTCGCAGGGATCAAGGAAGCGGCTCTCGTCCTGAGGGTCGACGAACGAGCCATCGCTCGATGGCGGAACCGGCGGACGATTGCGGACGAGGATCTCAAACTATCGGGGTCACCGCTCTGGCTTCTCGACACGCTCATCGCTGATGCCCAAGCCCGCGGCCGGGCGGTTGATGCAGAAGCACATGCAAGGCTGCTCGCCGGTGAGAGGTTGAGTCAGAAGCCGCGAGGCCGTAAGGCGGCCTTGGGAAGATAGTCAGGCTGGATGCCGCAGCCCGGGTTGGTGATGACGTTACGTCATGCACCAGCCAGAGTCACACAGCCCGTCGTCGTCGACGACGGGAGGTTCCCCCGATATCGCCTCGGCCAGCGGACGGCCGTAGCGGGTTAGGTACACCGGGTCCCGGCCGAGAGCCTTCCGCCGGCGGTTGACCAGTTCCTCGATGTGCACCGACTGGGCGAAGAGATCGGGCTCCAGCGACCGTTGACGGCGCCAATCCCCAACCGTGCGAAAGGGGCAGAAGAAGCACGAGCTCTTCGGAGGGACGGGCAGCCCCGCTTCCTCGATGAGGCGCACACAGTCCGTCCTCCGAAGCCCGAGGTCCAGGAGCGGATACTCGATCAGCTCATACGGTTCGCTGCGCCTGCGATTCGCACGATGGACCTCGTCGACGGAAATTCCGATGCCCACGTGCGCTGGCGCACCGGTCGTGGCGCCGTGTTCGCGAAGCCACCGACCGATCACCTTGATCTTGAAATCGGCCGTGCAGGACCTTCTCCCTGGTGCCCCGTTCGCCATGCGAACGGGGATCGGGATGGAACGAGTGTCGGGTCTGCTGAGGCATTGCACCAGCGTTTCGGACTCCCCATCGCGCCGAAGCCTTCGGAGCTGCCTGAGATCGATCCCGGCGCTGAAGGCGAACGGAACTGCGATGTCTCGCACGTACGTGAGCGTGGCCGGGTGCTCGCTATCGTCGCCGACGTTCGCGAACAGGAACGTCGGGTAGTCGATTTCACGGCGAGCTGCGAGGACGAGTAGCGCAGTGGACTGAACGCCGCCCCCGTAGGACACCGCTCTCAATGGGCCGGCCGTCCGCTCTCCACGCCCGGACATCGCATCTACTGAAGGTTGACCCATGGAGGCTCCCAGGTTGATCAATCGAACCTGAGATGCTCTATGGATGATGATCGAATAGATCAAGTGTTTATCTCGCATGGCTCGATGTCCCGCACCACCGATCCCTTGATCCCTTGGGTGGCGAAGCCGGACATAGCGTGGACCTGCGAGTGCGGCAAGGCGGTTGCTCGGCTGAACCGGCGAAGATGGCGGCGACCCCCGCAGTTGGTATCTGCAGGGTCAAGCGCGGCGGCCAGGGGGAGAACAGGCTCGTCGGCGGAGCATTTGAGGAGATGGCCGTAAAGGTTGATGGTGACGGCGAGCATGGCGTGGCGCAGGGCCTTGCGCTGGGCGGCGATCCAGTGCTTAGCGGGCCGTGCTGGCTTAGAGTGTGGACGACCGTCGGCTCGCCGGACGCCGGTGACCCGGGGACGAGCTGAGCGGCAGGGGCGAGGAGTGCTCTACCCGGCCGTGGACTGCGCCCTCTTGTCCTGTGGGTTCCCCTACAGGAACCCGCAGGAAATCCACTGGAGGCGCGCGAGTTGGCCCGCTAACGTGCCCGCATGCCGAAGAACCCGAAGCCGCCCCGTGGCGAGGAGCAGGCTGCCGAAACGCTGGTCAACCATGTTCTCGGCACCGAGACGCGTTTGCGCGACGACAACTCCAAGCCCGGCATGCCCGATCTCCTGCTCGCGGCGCCCAGCTACCCGGAGCCGACCATCGCGGTGGAGATCACCTCCACCACCGACCAACAGCAGGCCAGGCTCTGGGGCTTCATCGACAAGAAGTACTCCGACGAGGTCTACATTGAGTTGTCCATGGGCTGGTTCGTCGAGTTCCGGCCGGGCGCCCCGGTCGGCGAGGCCGAGGCGAAGCAGCTCGTACGCGTCCTCGCGGACCTGGAAGCCAGGGGCGTCGAGCGGGTCAGTGTCCGCGACTGGGACACCGAGATGCCCGCAAACACCCCTGCCCCCGAGCACATCACCCGCCTTCGGGCGCTCGGGCTGCGGGCTGTCGCCCAGATCGGATCCGGCCCCGAGGTGCGAGGCCGGATCATCCCGTCCACCATCGCCACCGGCACAACGCCCGCCACCGCCGAGGCGGTCACCCCGTACATCGACGCTTTCCTGCTGACCGGCACCGCTGGCAACAAGCTCGGCAAACTCCAGCGCGCCAAGGACGACGGCCTGCACACCGTGCTTTTCATCTGGGCAGACTCCTCTCACCTGAGTATCGGCATGGCACTTGACAAGGCCTTCCTGCCCGGCGGCGACCCGAAGGTGCCGCAACAGGTGGACGAGGTGTGGCTGGCGAGCTACTTCGCCCGGCACACCCTGTTCCGGTGGACCAGGACGGCCGGGTGGGCAGTAGTCCCGGTGCACGGCGCGGTCACCACCACCAACCCGCAAGCGGAGTAGCCACACTGATCACTGGCGCGGGGCTGCTGCTGCCGGAGGAATCCGATGACCGCCCCCAGCCCCAGTCGACTCCGCCCGCCACCGCGCCGTCCGCACCGGAGCCGGGCAACCCTCATCACCCAGGACACCCAGGCCAAGCTTCTGACCCGGGAGAAGACGCAGGGCGAGCGTGCCGCCATCCGAATGTCGGCGACCTCGGTCCACCGACGCCGCAGAACTCACCACCTGGGTCGAGACGCAGTGCACCGGCGAGCAGGCTGCCCTCAGAGAGATCGAGCGCCAGGAGCAGGCCGCCGCGCAGCGCGAGCAGCAGGCTCTGGACCATCTCAACCAGGCAGTCCAGCACGCTGGCCTGAGAAGCCGTTGTCTTTCCGAGAGCGACGGGTGCGTTTCCGCTGGTCAGGCATAGACCCGGTGCTTCGGCGGTAGAGACGAAGCGTCGTTTCGTCTCTACGGTGGAGGTGCCGGATGCCGTCGGTGATGGGGCTGCTGGAGGAGCGTGAACGCGCCGCTCGGCAGCGGGTGGAGGCCCTTCAGGCCGAGCTGTTGGAGGCCGAGGCTGCGTGGAAGCGGTTCGTGATCGCCCGTGAGACGGTGGCCGAGGTCCTGGCTCTTCCTTGCGGAGGCGAAGAAGGGCCGCCGGTGGTGGTGGCCGGTGAGGGGTCGGGGCGGATCACCACGGCGTTGCCCGGTTCGACGGTGCCGCAGTGGCACGAAGGGCTCGCCCCGGCGGTGCTGGCACCGGACTACCGGCGGCTTATGGACGCCCTGTCCGGTCGTGGGGAGGCGATGGACTGTCGGCAGCTCGCGGCGGCGCTCGGCCTGGAGGTCGTTCCGGCAAAGGTCGAGGGGGTGCGGTCGAAGGTGAAGCGGCTGGCCGCGCGGGGCTGGCTGGCCGAGGACCGTCCGGGGATGTTCAGTGCGGTCGCCGGGCGAGCCGGCGGCTCATGACCATGCTCATCGACCACCGAATCATCGCTTCCGAGGTGTCGGTTCGGGTTTCGTAGTCGCGGACGAGGCCGCGTGAGCGCACCAGCCACGCGAACGTCCGTTCCACCAGCCACCTTTTCGGCAGCACCACGAAGCCCGCGGTGTCGTCGCTGCGTTTGATCACGGTCAGCGCGACCCGCCAGGCATCGCGGGCGAGGTCGACCAGGCGCCCGGTGTAACCGCCGTCGGCCCACACCAGCGTGATGCGCCAGTGCCGTTCGCGCAGTCGTGCCAGCAGCCTCTGGCCGCTCTCGCGGTCGGTGGCGGATGCCGCGGTGACCATCACGACCAGCAGCAGACCGAGGGTGTCCACCACGATGTGCCTCTTGCGGCCGTTCACTCGCTTCCCGGCATCGAAGCCCCGGCTCGCGGCCGGCACGGATGCGGCCCCCTTCACCGACTGGGAGTCGATGATCCCGGCGGTCGGCTCCGGATCGCGGCCCGCGCCCCGGCGGACCCGGTCGCGCAGCCGGTCGTGGAACTCGGCGACCAGGCCCGTGTCGCGCCAGCGTCGGAAGAAGGCGTAGACGCGGTCCCAGGCGGGGAAGTCCGCGGGCACCGCCCTCCACGCGATACCGCCCGCGACCAGGTAGCGGACGGCGTCGACCATCTGCCGATGGCAGTAGCCCTCCGGCTGTCCGCCCTTTCCTTCCAGCCAGGCGGGGACGGGCATCGCGTCACGCACGACGGCCCACTCCGCGTCGCTCATGTCGGAGGGATACCTCGGACGCCTGTGCGGCCGGTCTCCGGCGTTCCCGAACCGGTGAGCGAGGCAATCACACGACAGGGCGGCCGAGTTGGACGTCACCGGCGCGGACACGGAAGACTGCAGCACCAGGGGCCTCCTGTTGCTCGGTTGGATTCGACACCCACGAGCTGTGCGGGAGGCCCCACTTTCATGCCCAGCCAGCCAGAAGATCACCCAACCGAGTCGGCAGGCTCGAACTCACGATCACCAAGCTCGATAGAGCAACGGCTAGTCAGAACAGGTCCGCCACCGGTGTCGCCGACGGCTCGGGGACCGTGGTGCGGACTCGCCTGCGCAGGCGTATGCCCTGGATGGAGAACTTGCGCATCACGCGGGCGACCCGCTTTCGTTGATCTTCCGGCTGGCGGCGCGGAGTTCGGCGGTGGTCCGCGGGGAGCCCTAGGCGCCGTCGGAGTCGGTGTGGACGGCGCGGATCTGTTCGGCCAGGGCCCGGTCGGCGGCCTGCTGCGCGGTCCGTGCGTCGACACCGTCCCGCCGAGCCACTTGTAGTGGCTGGAGCGGTTCATGCCCAGGACCTGGCACAACCGCTTCACGCCGAAGGCGTCCCGGTGGTCGTGGACGAACTGGAAGCGGCTCACCAATTCGTCTCGCCGGCGAAATACTTGGACGCCCTGCGCAGGATGTCCCGCTCGGTGGCCAATTTCCGCTCGCTCGCCTCGAGTTCGGCCACCCGGGCCTCCAACTGCCGGATCCGCTCGTCCGGGTAGGCGGAAGGCGCGGTCTGTGCCGCTCGGGCCGGCGCCGCCCCGCCCGTTCGAGCGTCGGCCGGGGCAACACCGCGGCGTGCCCGGTCCCGCAGCACCCACTCGCGCAGCGTCGCCCTGTTGATGCCCAGGTCAGCGGCGATGTCCTTGTAGGTCGCCCCGGGCGTGGACTCGTACAGGGCCACGGCATCGGCCTTGAACTCGTCCGAGTAGTCCTTCATCGCCATCGGCGGTGTTCTCGCTTCCTCCGGATCAAGCAGATCCAGTATCAGCGTGTCCACCACTCAGGCTCAGGGGGATGCCCCCGCCGCCAGCCTCCAGTGCCTGGATGGTTCATCACCAGGTATCCAGGATGCTCCGATTGGCAGATGGCTTCATCCCATAGGCTGAGGTTCCCACTTGCCGCTGGCTGATTCCGTGCTACTACCTTGAAACTGGTCAGGGATGCGGCGATTGCATCCTCCAACAGCGTCCGCTCCGCGAGTATATGAGGAAGGATTTCATGGGCACCGGAAAATATCGCCTCACCGTCATCGTCGCGTTTGCAGCCCTTATGATTGGGGACGTGTCGGCTCCGGCGACAGCTGCATCCGCTCGAGTTGGGGGGGAGCTGGCAGGCGCTGCGGTGCCGGGCATCGCACCGTCTGACCCCGACGAGTCCGCGGTCTATCTGGATGCCGACGGTCGGGTGATGGATATGGGCAGAGCCAAGGGCTTGGGCGCAACCCGGGAAGCTGCGGCGTTCGGTTGCACCCCGGTCAGTGGGAGGGACAACCCTCATCGATCCAGCACTGGGGTGGCAGTGTCTGGTCACGGGTGGTGGAACAAGGGGAGCTGCCACAACGACCGTGCCAGGGTCTACAACTGCTTGTACGAGTGGTACACAGACAACACATGGCGCCAAAAGGCATGTTCAAAGCCAAAAGTGCTCAAGCCCGGCGGCGGGAAATCTAACCGTACGGTGGCCCGCCACGACTGCCGCGATACCCAGCGGACGTCTTGGCGTAACCACGTAGACGTCGATGTGATCGACGAGATCGATACCCCCGAGCGGCCGATGAACCAGGCCGACGTGGACTGCCGAGTCTACTGAGGGACTAGGTCGTAACTCCGTGGGCTGAGTGGCGTTGGTCTGGGTGTGCAGGTGCCGTCGGCGGAGCGTCGTGAGCTCATCGAAGTGTTCACCGGGCTGCGCCCGGCCCAGTTCAGGCGCCTGGTCCAAGCGGTGAAGCACCGCGGCGGGCGGGCACCGGACCGGTACAGGCTGGGCCGGCCATGGGCACTGTCCCTGGAGGACAGGGTTCTGCTGATCGCGGTCAACTACCGGACGAACCTGACCATGCGCCAACTTGTCCCGCTGTTTGGCGTCTCATCGGCGGCCGCCCACCGGATCATCGACCAGCACAGCCCGTTCCTGGCTCTGGCGCGGACCCGGCGCCACCCCACAGCCGACGACGTGGTCATCGTCGACGGCCCCCTGGTCCCCACCCAGGACCGCAGCGTGGCCGCCCCGTCGAAGAACTACCAGCACTCAGCGAACCTGCAGATCCTCATCGACGCACATACCCGCATCGTCCTGGCCGTCGGCAGGCCTGTGCCAGGCAACCGCAACGGCTGCCAGGCGTTCTCCGAGTCAGGCATCGACATCGTCTGTGGCGACGCCATCGTGCTGGCCGACAGTGCCTACCGTGGCACCGGCGTACTCATCCCGCACCGCCGCCGACCCGGCCAGGAGTCACTCGACTGGCAGCAGGACGACAACCGCTCCCACCGCCGAGTACGGGCACGGGTCGAACACGCCATCTCACGCATGAAGAACTGGAAGATCCTCCACGCGCGTCGGCGCAGGGGCTTGGCCGCCTACTGGGCGGCCAGCGGCATCGCCCGCATGCACAACCTCGCCCTCGCCGACTGACCGGGCCCCTGGCAGCGCGCGCGTTGCCAACGCTGCCAGCCGAGTTACGAGACAGCCTTTAGTCGGCTACCGCTCACGGGCCAGCCGTAGAAGCCACAGCTTGGTTCATAGGAGCGCGATATGTCGGATCCGGGTGCTGCTGCGCAGCCGGGCATTGCGCCAACCGCTCGTCGCACCGCAGGAACCATGCTAGCCGCCCTCTACGGCGAGCTGGTCCCGCACTCCTGGCGTGATCCTGAGTCCGAGCACGATGCCTACCAGCTGTTCCACCAGCGCTCGCTTGCCATGGGCTGGCTTGACGATCGGGCGAGCATTGCAGAAGAGCACGCTCCCGAGAAGCGCATGATCGTCGCGCCGGGGCTGTGGGCCATGAACGACGCAGGATGGAACCACCCTCTTGCCGATCCGGCGTCGAGGCTGATCTCGTGGTTCCAGGTCGAGGCCAGCGCGGTTGTCGGTGACCGGCCGTTGCCAGTACAGCCGTTCCTGCATTGCGCGGAGGACACGACCAAGCAGATCGGGGCCGTGCGCCTCACTGCAGTTCAGGTCCTCCTGCCGGTTCAAGGGATCGACGTCTCGGCTCGTCCGCCCTATGCGATGGTGCCGTCTGCGCAGACATCCGACTGGTTCAGCGAGCGCGATCCACGATCGAGGCCAACGGTTAAGGTCCGCATCGACACCGGCCGCGACCCGTCGGTACCGGTGGTTGCATTGCAGCTTGCTCACAGCCTCAGCGTCCTGGACCAGAACGTGTTTGTGGGTGGGCCTGATGAACGTGTCCTCCCGGGTAGCTTCCCGGTGCCGCCATTTGACGACCGCCTGTGGAACGGTCCGCCCCTGCATGGCATGACACTGTCCGGTGAACTGGCAGAGTGGTCCTGTGACGCGGTCGGTTGGCTGGCTGAGGCCGTAGCCGACTCCGCTGCCCGCCTCGGTATCCATACACCACTGCTGCTCACCGTCGCACAGGCCTAAGAAGCCGTTGTCTTTCCGAGAGTGACGGGTGCGTTTCCGCTGGTCAGGCATAGTGTCGGCGATTCGGTGGCAGGGTCGGGGTGTCGTGTCGTCTCTTCGGTGGAGGTGCCGGATGCCGTCGGTGATGGGGCTGTTGGAGGAGCGCGAGCGTGCCGCCCGGCAGCGAGTGGAGGCCCTGCAGGCTGAACTTCAGGAGGCGGAGGCCGCGTGGGAACGGTTCGTGATCACCCGTCGGACGGTTGCCGAAGTCCTGGCAGAACCCCACGCGGGCGAGGTGGCATCGGCAACCGCAGTGGCCGGTGAACGGCCGCCGGCGAGGGTCGCAAAGGCAGTGCCCGGAACGGTGGTTCCCACCTGGAGGGAAGGGCTCGCTCTCGACTCGCTGGCGCCGGACTACCAGCGGCTCATGGAGGTCCTGGCGGGGAGTGGAGAGGAGATGAACTGTCGGCAGCTCGCGGCGGCCTTGGGCCTGGAGGTGGTCGCGGCGAAGGTGGAGGGAGTGCGGTCGAAGGTGAAACGCCTGGCCGCGCGGGGCTGGCTGGCCGAGGATCGCCCCGGGATGTTCAGCGTGCTCGCCGGGCGAGCCGGCGGCTCATGACCATGGTCATCGACCACCGGATCATCGCCTCGGAGGTGTCGGCGCGGGTCTCGTAGTCGCGGGCCAGGCGGCGTGAGCGCATCAGCCACGCGAACGTCCGCTCGACCAGCCACCTCTTGGGCAGCACGGTGAACCCGGCGGTGTCGTCGTTGCGTTTGACCACGCTCAGCACGATCCGCAGAACGTCGCGAGCGAGATCGACCAGGCGCCCGGTGTAGCCGCCGTCGGCCCACACCAGCGTGATGCGCCAGTGCCGCTGACGCAGCCGCTCCAGCAACGTCCCGCCGGCCTCGCGGTCGGTGACGCAGGCCGCAGTGACCATCACCGTCAGCAGCAGCCCGAGGGTGTCCACGACGATGTGCCTCTTGCGGCCGTTCACCTTCTTCCCGCCGTCGAACCCCCGGCTTGCGGCCGGCACCGACGCCGCCGCCTTCACCGATTGGGCGTCGATGATGCCCGCGGTCGGCTCCGGATCTCTGCCCGCCGCCTCGCGGACCCGGTTCCGCAGCCGGTCGTGGAATTCGGCGACCAGGCCCCTGTCCCGCCAGCGCCGGAAGAACGCGTAGACGCAGTCCCACGCGGGAAAGTCCGCGGGCATCGCCCTCCAGGTGATGCCGCCCGCAACCAGGTAGCGCACCGCGTCGACCAGCTGCCGGTGGCAGTAGCCCTCCGGCTGCCCACCCCTTCCCTCCAGCCAGGCGGGCACGGGCATCGCGTCGCGCACGACAGCCCATTCCGCATCGGTCATGTCCGAGGGATACCTCGGTCGTCTGTGCGGCCGGTCAACGGCGTTTCCGAACCGGTGGGCGAGACAATCACACTCCCGGGCAGCCGAGTTGGAGCCGACCGGCGCGAGGGCGTACAACTGCGACAACAGGGCCTCCTGGCGCACTCAAGGTCTCGACAACCCCGAGCTGCACCAGAGGCCCTGTCTTCATGCTCGGCACGCGGCAAGATCACCTGACCGAGCTGTTCCAGTCGAACCCACGTCCACCAAGATCGGTACGACAACGGCTTCTGAGAAAGTGTTGGGTAATTGATCGACTGCATGGCGTGATCATCTGGCGGTGATCTTCGCGGGCGAGGTGTCCGCGAAGATCACCGCTATGTGTGTCTGTGTGTGCAAGCCGTCCTACGGCTCGTCGTTGACGGATGCTCAGTGGGAGGTGATCGAGCCGTTGCTGCCGGTTCGGGATCCGCGCAGGGCGGGCCGTCGGCTGAAGTTCCCGCGTCGGCTGGTTGTGGACACCGTGTTGTACGTGTTGGTCAGCGGGTGTGCGTGGCGGCTGGTGCCGCACGATCTCGCGCCGTGGGACGTGGCGTACCGGTGGTTCCGTGCCTGGACGGCGGACGGCACGTGGAACCGGGTCCACGACATGCTGCGCGATCGTGTGCGGGTGGCGGACGGGCGGGATCCGCAGCCCTCGGCGGCGATCCTGGACTCGCAGTCGGCCCGCAGTCACCAGGGCGGTGAGGCGATCGGCTACGACGCGGGCAAGCGCGTGTGGGGCCGCAAGCGGCACCTGCTCGTGGACACCTGCGGTCTCGTGCTGCGGGCGGTGGTGCACTCGGCCTCGGTGCAGGACTGGGCGGGCGCGAAGCTCGTCCTGACCGGGGTCCGGGAGGAGTTTCCGCAGGTCGGGCTGGTCTGGGTCGACGGCGGCTACGTCAACGTCGTCGATGCCGGCCTGGTCGGCTGGGCAGCCGGGCACGAGAACCTGGAGATCGTCGCGGTGCCGCGCAACGCGGATGTGAAAGGCTTCCAGGTGCTGCCCCGCAGGTGGGTGGTCGAGCGGACATTCCCCTGGCTGGGACGGTGCAGACGGTTGGCACGGGACTACGAGCGCAAGACCGCGCACGCCGAAGCGATGATCAAGGTCGCCATGATCCGCCTCATGGCCGCCCGCCTCGCCGGCGAGACGATCGAACCACGCGGCCCCATCGAGACCGAAGCGGCCCGCCGCCTCGCCGACGACCTCAAGAACGAGTGATCACCCGATTACCCAACACTTTCTGAGCCGCCTCGGCAGGACCGGGCAGAACCTCGACGACACGATCCACCTCCTCGACGTGCCTGCCGACGCCGACCAGCAGGCCGTCACCCCGTGCCTGGGTGCCGGGCCGCGCCCCTCCTGACGAACGGACCACCGTGGACCCTGCAGCCCTGGCCTGGCTCCTCGTCCAGCTCGGCCCCACCATCCCCGGCACCGACCTCACCGTGCGCCGCACTTACGCTCGCTAAATTCAGCGCCGAGGTCCGCGATTTCCAACCCCGCGGCCTGAAGGTTGTCCACCCCAGGAAGCCGGCCCGGTGCAGTTTCGCCGGACCGGTGAGGGGCTCCGGCCGCGACGACTTTCTACGCGGCGAGCGGCAGGTCGTCGTTGCCACGGGGGAGGGCTCGGAGCCGGTCCGGCTGGGCTTGGTCAAGTGCCCGGGCGAGAGCGTTGACGGCCTGGTCGGCGGAGTCCTTGAAGAGGTGGCCGTAGAGGTTGATCGTGGTCGCGAGGGTGGCGTGGCGCAGGGTCTTGGACACGATCGCGATGGGGATGCCCTCGGCGATCATGATGCTGGCCGCGGTGTGGCGCAGGTCGTGCAGCCCGATCTTCGGGAGGTCGAGTTCGGCGGTGCGTTTGCGGAGCTGGTCGAGGACCCACTGGGGCCGCAGGGGTGATCCGTCCGCGTGGGCGAAGACGAGGCCGTCCAGCTGGCCGTCGGGGTGGGCGTTCATCTGGATAGCGGCCTGGCGGTGGAGGGCGGTCATGACTCTGGGGGAGAGGCTGATCCAGGCGCGGCTGGCCTCGGTCTTGGGCTGGTTGAAGTGGAGGTCGCCGTTGTCCATCGCGGACAGGGTCCAGCGGACGAAGAGCTTGCGGTCCATGAGGTGGACGTCCGACCAGTGCAAGGCCAGGACCTCACCGCGGCGCATGCCGGTACCGAGCATGACCTCGAACAGGTCGGCCAGCTGGTCCGCGTACTGCTCCGCGTTGTGCCGCAGGAACGCCGCCGCCTCCTTCGGCGTCCAGCACGTGCGCTCCTCGGCGCGGGGCTTGGGCGGCACGCAGTGCTCGGCCGGGTTGAACTTCAGCCGCCACGACCGCACCGCGTGGTTCAGCGCGTTACGCAGCGTCGAGACCACCCGGTACAGCGTGACCCGGCCCCGGCCGGCCTTGCGCTGCGCGGCCATCCAGTCCTCGATCTGCTTCGGCCGCAGGTCCAGCAGCCGACACCGCCCGAACGCCGGGATCAGGTCCCTCTCCACATAGGCCTTGTAGCCGGCGTACGTGTTCACGGTGAGTTCCTCCTTCCGCGCGGCCAGCCACTCCCGCAGGTAGTCCGCCACGGTGGTGCGGCGCTCTTCGTACGCCCCGCTCAGCTCACCCTCCAGCACCGCCGCCAGCTCCTGCGCTGCCTCGCTCTCGGAGGCGAAACCTCCCCGCCGCCGGGCACGCCGCCTGCCGTCCTCCGGAGCCAGGTCGACCAAGTACGTCCACGACCCGTGACCCGCCTCTTCCAGCAACCGCACACACCGCGCACCCAACCGCTTCCCGCCCTCGTCCCGGCACCCGCACCGCCGGTACACCCGGCCCCGCTGCGCACGCTGTCCCACGAGCTTCCCCTTCTCCCGGACTGCCTGGTGACTCTGGGGCAAGAGTGGCTGCTGTGTCAGGTGTGGCGGCAGAGCGCGTGGGGCGGTGCGCGAAGCACTCAGAACCGGCTGGCGAGGACACGCTCAAGACGACACACCGTCCGGAAGATCACCATCCGTAGCCAGTGGGTAGTCGACCCTGATCCGACCGGACCGCCTCGTCTGCCAGGGGCAATGCGCGACGGGCTGCGGCGGTCGACAGAAGGGTCCTGCTGAAGGGTCGACAGATTGCTGTCACTCGCGGCGACGAAGGCGGGTCCGGGGGCCTGGGGACCATCTGGGGACCGCACCTGGTGGGCGCCCATGAGCGCCTGTGGGCGCTTACGGACATCTATGTGCGAACTTGAACCCGGTTGGACATCGGCCGGGTTCGGGCTCTGTCGACCGTGGATCTTCAGCGAGAGTCTCAACTTCCCATGTTTTCAGTCTAGTTGAGCAACAAAAAAGCCGAGGCTTCAAGGCCCCGACTGTCGACACTAGTTGAACCCCTTGACTGGGGGTCAAGGGGTCGCAGGTTCAAATCCTGTCGTCCCGACCAGCATTTCTGCAGGTCGGAGGCCGTTCTTATCGAAATGATAGGAACGGCCTTTTCCTTTGGTGGTCGCAATGTGGTCGTGAACGCTCGTTCACATCGCCTCGCCGGGCACGTTTCCGCAGGCCTGGCCCCTCCGACCTGGTCGTGACGGGGCATTTGTTCATTCATCCGGGAATCCGCGTGCCGTCGATCGCGGACTGGTCGCCTCTTCGGCGCGGAAATGGTCCAGTATTCGCGGGAAGTAGGCATGCCGACGGAACCTGCGGCGTCATCTGCTCCGACGGGCCGCACGTTTATCGGGTGTCAGTTATGAGCCGGGAATCCCGGCTGCTTGTCGGCCCTGGTGGCGCCGGAGCGGCCAGGAGCGCCGGGCCGCCCGCAGTGGCGGGGCCGTCAGGCCGCGTGGCTGAACAGCGGGTTCGGCAAGCCGGCGCCGTGGGCGGGGGCGTCCGGGTCGTGCCGAGTGCGGGCTTCGACGAGGTGGAGCCTTGCCTCGATGGTGTGCGCCCTCGAACAACTGCTCATACAAGGGTGCCTCACCGACGAGACCCGCTGGGCCGGCGCTGAAGAGCGCTGAATCATGGTCAGCGCTGCTCAGTCAGCGGCGGTCTGTCCAGGCCGCGAGGCTGCCTCCAACTCGCTCCGGACATGCTGCTGTCGGTCCTCCGGAAAAATCCCCAGGCCCAGCCACATCCCCTGCTGCCCGTCCTCGTGGGGCACCAGCCACACCGGCACCTGCCTCAGCAGCCCGCGCAGGCACATGTCGGACGTCCCGCCGCTGCCCGGCGAGAAGTGGTCGTGGAACGCGATGATCAGCCGCGGACGCTCCTGGAGGAGCATCCGAGTGTTCCGTTCCGGTCCCGCCATGCCCACCCCCCCGGGGCCGGGCCCGGCGCTCGGCCGCCCAGTCGACTACTGGCCCGGTGTCGCGTGCGGCAGGCGGCGCACTGCGGGGACCGCTGGCGGCAGCAGGGCGATCACGACGAGCAGCAGGCCCGACACCGTGGTGACCGCGTACGGGCCGAAGCTCTGGCTGAGCGGTCCCACCGCCAGCAGGGCGACCGGGATGGCCAGGTAGGAGAAGAGGTCGTCGTAGGCGGCGACGCGGGACAGCACCCCCGGCGGGATGTGCTCCTGGAGGGAGGTGTCCCAGGCGATCGCCGAGACCGAGGAGCCGGCACCGGCGACGAACGACGCGGCGATCAGCCACGGCACAGGCAGCCGGGCGCCCAAGGCAAGCAGCGGGAGGGCGTTCAGCGTGACTGCGAGCTGCCCCCACAGCAGGAAGCGCCGGATGGTCAACCGGTAGAGCAGGCTGCTGCTCAGCAGCATGCCGACACCGCGCACGCTGAGCACCAGGCCCCACGTCACGGGGGAGAACACGTCGGCGGTCAGCTGAGGTCCCAGGATCTGCCAACTGCCCGTGTTGACCAGGTTTACGGCGCAGAACGCCAGGGTGACCGGCCAGACCCAGGACGTGCGCCGGAACGCGTCCCAGCCCTCTCGCAGGTCGCGGGCGAGGTGCCGTCGTCCCTTGGAGGCGATGCGGTCCGAGGAGGCGGGCAGGCGCGCCAGGAACGCGGCGGCGAACAGGTAGCTGAGCGCGTCGAGGGCGATCGCCGCGCCGCCGCCCGCGGCGACGACCAGCACGCCCGAGATCGTGGGGCCGAACACCTTGGTGCCGTTCTTGACCATGCCGAGCAGGGCGTTTGCCCGCTGGAGCCCGTCCTTGGCCACCAGTTCGGGCAGCAGGCCGCGCAGGGCGGGGGAGGTGAACGCCCCCAGCACCCCGTTGAGGAAGCCCAGGGCCGCGATGGGCCACGGCGAGTAGTGGCCGGTCAGGAGCAGTGCGGCGATAGCGCCCTGGGTCAGCGCGGAGCCCAGGTTGGCGGACACGAGGACCAGGCGTCGGGGCAGCCGGTCGGCGACCACGCCGCCGATCAGCATGAAGCCGAGCATCGGCAGCATGCGGGCGGCCAGCACGAGACCCAGGTCTCCCGCTTGCTCCGATGCGTCGAGGACGGCGAAGGCCAGTGCCACCGGCGCCATGGAACTGCCCAGCAGGGACACGGCCTCTCCTGCGAAGTACCAGCGGAAGCTGGGCTGTCGCAGCGGAGAGGCGGAGGGCGGGGCGGCCGGGGCGGAGGAAGGAGAGGTCGCTGTGGGCACCGGCCCGAGTATGCGGACGAACGGTCGGTGGCACTATCGTTTCGCGGGCTGCCGAAAGTTCGTGGGGGTGGGCGTCTCCCCGAGCCGAGGAGGAAGGAACACGTCGGATGGTGCTGCTGCGCCTGGATTCCCGCGCCCTGTCACGCTCCCGCTTCGCACTCTCGCCGCTCGCGGAGACGCTGGGCGCCGCCATCGCCCTCTCCCGGCCATGCACCGACACGTGGCTCGCGCCCTGGCACGCCCGCCACCACGCCGCCTTCCGGGCCCGGCTCGACGCCGACCCGTTCGCCAGGGGTATGGTCGCGCTAATCAGCTCGACGAAGTACCTGCCCGACCACGTCTCGTTCCCCCCGCCCGGCGGCATGCGCACCCGGCTCCACGAAGAGCTCGCGCAGATGGCACGGGTGCCGGACGAGGCCGTTGGCGCGAGCCTGCAGCTGGCGGTGGAGGCGAGCTGGGAGCGGCACGATCTCGGCGCGTGGCTCACCGGCCACGACTGGGCCGGCCGTACCGCAGAGCTGTTCCGGCACATCTGGGACACGCACCTCGCCGCGGACTGGCCGCGCCGCCGCGCCCTGCTCGAACGCGACGTCACCTACCGTGCGGGTCTGCTGGCTGCCTACGGGTGGCCGCGCGCCGTGGAGCGGATGAACCGGCACAGCGTCTGGGTCGGCGCGGACGCGATCCGTTTCAGCAACCGGCCCGGTCACGACCGTGTGGTCGGCCCCGAGGGCATGCTGTTCGTGCCGTACACCTGCGCCGGACAGGGCACCTGGCTGTGCGAGGCGCCCGGACTGCCGTACGCGCTGGTGTACCCCGCCCGCGGCACCGGCGACCTGCAGTCGGCCGGGGCCGGCCCCCGCAACCAGGCCCTGGCCCGGCTCATCGGCACGGGCCGCACCGCGATCCTGCGCGCCCTGGAGAGCCCGGCCACGAGCAGTGAACTCGCCGCTGAACTCGACCTGTCGCTCGGCACGGTCGGCGGCCACCTCGCGGTCCTGCGCGAGGCGGAACTCGTGGTCGGCGAGCGCACGGGCCGACGCGTGGTCTACCGTCGCACCGAGGCGGGCGAGGTGCTCGCCACCGGAAGAACCACGATGGCCGGGGATGGTACGGCCACGAGGTAGGGCGCGTCCTGCTGCCAGGCACCCGGTGAGACCGGGCAGCATCGGCGGGGACCGGTCTCACCCGTGGATCCCCCGCTCCTCACCTGACGGCCCGGCCTCGGCTCCGGAATCCCGACCGCTGACAAGCGGGGTCCAGGGCTGTGGCCCCGGGCCCATGCCCGTAGGCCACGACGGCGAGGACGGACGTGGCCATGGGGACGACGACGAAGAGTGCGACGGTGCGCATTCCGCCCAGCAGGCCGAGCCGACCGCGGCAACCGGGCCGCTGGCGGTGCCACGGAGGGAGGCGAGGTGGACCTCCGCCGCGCAAGGGGAAGAGCCGGCGGTCGTCCGGTCTCCGTTGGTGTGAACGGCTTGCTTGTGGGCGAGCTTTGGCGGTGAGGTCGTCGGGCGGGGTGGTGTACGGCGGGGGCGGCCCGCACCGTGGGGTGTGGGCCGCCCCCGCTCCGGCGGCTTCCGGGGGCCGCCGGGCTCGTGTGCCGCGTGGGGCGGCGGGTTCAGGCCGTGACGGTGGTGGCCGGGGTGGCGGGCCGGATGACCTCCTCCATCCGGCTGCCCCAGCGCATCCGCAGCCGGATCCGGGGGCCGCCGACACCGGTCGGCTCGATCTTCAGGGTGCGCTCGGCCGTCCAGCCCATGGCGCGGAACTCGCCCTCGCCGAGGTGGACCAGGCCGGCCCGGGGCTCGCCGTCCACGTCCAGCACCAGGCGCTCGTTGTCGACCCGGATCCGGCCCGCGCGGTCCGGGGAGGCTGAGACGGCGTCGGCGGTGTGCTGGTCGTCGGCTGCGGCCAGCTCCTCCGACTCGCCGTAGAGGAAGGCGTCCGGAAGGGGGAACTCGCAGGCGAAGGAGGGGAGTTCGGCCTCGACCAGGGGCAGCTCGGGGCGGTTGAGCAGCACGTCGGACCAGCGCAGCTCGTCGTGGAACTCAGCGGGGAACAGCTCCAGCAGCTCGTGGTTGACGTAGGCGTCGATGACCATGTGGACCCGGCGCTCGGTGCCGTCGTTGCGCACCGAGTGGAGGCGGGAGAAGTCGCCGAACCAGAGGGTGCCGGGCTGCCAGGTGTGCTTCTCGCCGCCGAGGGTGAGGACGGCCTGGTCGTTGGTGACCAGCGGGATGTGCAGCCGGACCCAGCCGGCCGGCAGCCCGTACGGGACGTCCCGGTGCTCGTCGACCTCGGCCCCGACGCCCAGCGACATCAGCCGCACCGCCCGGAGTTCGGTGGGCAGGGCGTCGAGGATGGACGCCATGTACGGTGCCCGCGCCAGCCAGGAGGTGCCGGCGTAGCCGACCAGGCCGAGGCCGCCCGGGTCGGTGCGCTCGTCGCTGCCCTCGGGGCTGCGCAGCGGGAGCACCCGCCAGTCGAGCTCGGTGGCCTCACCGGGCTCGAGGCTCTCCCCGTAGGTGCGCTGGGCGGCCCACGTGGTCCGCTCCAGGTCGTGGAGTTCGGCCAGCAGCCGATCGACGTCGTACTCACCCTTGAGCTGTACCGCAGCGAACGCGCCACTGGACATGGGAAATCGTCTCTTTCCGTGGGTCAGAGGGATCCGGGGTTCGGGTCTTTTGGCTCTGCTGTCACGTTATGCGGAGAAATCGGCGTTATGCGGAGGTCCCGGGGGCAGTTTCGGCGGCAGTCGCCGTGGTGGCGGCGACGGGTTCGGGCCTGCCGGCAGGAGCTGACGTGGAGTCAGAAGGGTTGTTCGGGGCGGCGTTCGGGCCTCCGGTGGGGCGCCGTTCGTCCAGTTCGCGCCAGTGCGGTCGCAGCGCGGGCAGGACGGTGCTGGCCAGGTAGAGGCCGGCGCAGGAGTACAGCACCGGCACCAGGCCGGCCGCGGTGACGGCGGCGCCGGCCAGCATCGGGCCGAGTGGGACCCCGGCCGAGCCGACGGAGTCGGTCAGTGCGGAGACCCGGCCGAGCAGCGGGCGCGGGATCCGTTCCAGCATCACGGCGTTGAGGATCGGGTTGACGAAGCCGATGGCCAGGCCGTCGCCGACGGCGACCAGCAGGACCGCCCAGAGCGGCAGGTGGAAGGCCATCACCAGGAACCGCGGCGGGCCGGCGATCAGGAAGGCGATCACGTAGGTCGGGCGGCGCTTCAGCCGCTCCGCGAAGGCGGTGGCGAGCGCCGACCCGCCGACCGCGGCGATGCCGAACACCGAGCCCAGCGCGCCGATCGCGGCCGGGCCGCCGCCGTACTCCTTGGCCCACACCGGGATCAGCAGCGAACCGTACGCCGCGTCGACCAGGTTGGTGACGCTGAGCATCACGGCGATCGAGCGCAGCAGCCGGTCCTGGTGCAGGAAGCGGATGCCGGCCCGGAGCCGGTCGAGGTAGCGCTCCGACTCCGCTTCCCCGCCCGTCGCCCCGCCCGTCGCCCCGTCCGGCTCTCCGGCGGGCCGCGGCCGGGCGCCGCCGCGCGGGCCGGTCAGTGCGATGAGGGCGGCGGAGACCACGAAGCACAGCGCGTTGGCGGTCATCGCCCAGAGCGGGCTGAGCACCGCGATCAGCGCTCCCGCGGCGGCCGGGCCGGCGGTGCCGGCCAGCCGTTCCAGGGTGCCGACCAGGCCGCTGGCCCGCTCCAGCGGGATGCCGGCCTGCTCGGCCACCTCGGGGGTCATGGTGCGCTTGGCGACGTCGCCGGGGCCGCGGGCGACGCCGATGGCCGCGGAGAGGACCAGCAGCGCCCCGAACGGCAGCGCGTCCAGCCAGTAGCAGAGCGGGACCAGGCCGACCACCACCGCGCTGACCAGGTCGGCGAAGACGGCGAAGGGGCGGGAGCCGACCCGGTCGATCAGCGGCCCGGCGAGGGTCTTGCCGATCACCAGCGGGACCGCCTCGCAGAAGGCGACCAGGCCCGTCCGGGCGGCGCTGCCGCTGGTCGCGAGGACCAGCCAGGGCAGCGCGATCATCGTCAGCCGAGTGCCGAACAGGGAGACGGTGTACGCGGCGAGCAGTCCGTGCAGCGAGGAGCGTCGGTGGCCCTGGGGGACCGAGGCGTCGGCGACGGGCTTCCGGGAGGGCATGGCGGTCCTTTCGTCACTCCGGTCGGTGCGGGGGCGTCCGGGCGGAGGGCTGGTCGGAGGGCGGGGGCCCGGCGGGCGCGGGCGCCGGGTCGGTGAGCGCCCCGGGGCGGGGGAAGGCCTGGAGCTGCAGCACGACGGGGGCGGTGTCCGGGTCGGCCCCGGTGGTGTCCGGGTCGTCGCGGCGGTAGCGCCCGATCACGTCGAAGAGGTCGGAGACCAGCGACTCCAGTTGCTCGGCGGTCAGCCGCAGCGCGAAGTCGCTGGTGCTGCTGGCCTCCCGCCACGCGGTCGGCAGCAGGTGCATCTCGGCGATGGCGGCGCGGGTCTGCTCGGCGTAGTAGTCGGCGACGCTCTGCAGGTAGGCGCCGGCCAGCGCGGCGGACTCGACGTCGGCGAAGTCCTCGGTGTGCAGCCGGGTGGTCTGGTGCACGGCCCGCCACCAGCGTTCGCGGCCGGATGGGCGGGGGTCGGGCTCGGCGAAGCCGTACGCGGCCAGCTGGCGCACGTGGTAGCTGGCCGAGGCGGTGCTGACGCCCGCGCGTTCCGCCAACCGGGTGACGGTGGCGGGTCCGTCGCTCCGCAGCAGGCCGAGCAGCTTCACCCGCAGGGGGTGGGCCAGGCCGCGCAGGCTGCGGGCGTCCAGGAGCACCTCGCCGCCCGGGTTGGGGCCCATCGGCCAGGGGCGGTCGGCGGGTTCGGGGTGGTTCGGGGTGGCGCTCATGGCAGCAGCGTAGATTCCCAAGACTCCTTTGCCAAGACTTCTTGGCAAAGGAGTCTTGGGAAAGAAGTCCCGGGAAAGCGGACGGGCCGGTCGGGCCCGGCGAACGGGCACGGCGCGCCGCCCCGTCCGCCGCGGTGGGCGGGCGGGGTGACGCGCCGTGGGGAGTCCAGGGGCCCGGCCCCGGGACTCGGCGGGCCGCGGCCGGCTCAGGAAGCCAGCAGGGCGGCCTCCCGGGCCAGGTCGCGCAGCCTCGGGTGCTGGTAGACCAGCCGGCTCGGGATCACCACCCCGAGCTGCCGCTTGAGGTTCGCCACCACCCGAAGGGCCATCAGTGAGTGCCCGCCGAGGGCGAAGAAGTCGTCGGTGGCGAGCACCCGTTCGCGTCCCAGCACCTCCTGCCAGGCCTCGGCGACCGTCACCTCGAACTCGCCCGTCGGCTGCGCCTCGGCGGCCGGGCCGCCGTCGGGCACCGCCTCGACGGCCGGGTCCGGCAGGGCGGCCCGGTCCACCTTCCCGCCGACCGCCAGCGGCAGCTCCGCCAGCTCGGTCAGCGAGGGCAGCATGTAGGCCGGCAGCCGGGCCGCCAGGTGCTCGCGCACCGCGCCCAGGTCCGCCGCCGCGCCCGGACGGGGGACGACGTAGCCGGCCAGGGAGGCGCCGGTGGCGTCCGGGCGCAGCACCACGACGGCCGCCGCGACCGCCGGGTGGTCGGTCAACACGGTCTCGATCTCGCCGAGTTCGACCCGGAAACCGTTCACCTTGACCTGGTGGTCGACCCGGCCGAGGTAGTCCAGGTTGCCGTCCGGACGGCGGCGCACCCGGTCGCCGGTGCGGTACATCCGGCTGCCCGGCGCCCCGAACGGGGAGGCCGGGAAGCGTTCGGCGGTCAGCCCGGGCCGGCCCCGGTAGCCCTGGGCCAGGCCCGCGCCGGTGAGGTACAACTCGCCCTGCTCGGCGGGCCGCAGCCCCTCGTCCAGGACGTGGGCCTCCACCCCGGGCAGCGGGGTGCCGATGTGCGGGGTGCCACCGGTGACCCAGCCGGCCGTGGCGTCCACGGTGCACTCGGTGGGGCCGTACAGGTTCACCGCCTCGACGAGGCCGCGCCCGGCGAGCTCGGCCAGGTCCGTCCACATCGCGGGCGGCACCGCCTCGCCGCCGATGAACAGCCGCAGCGGGCGGGCGGGGAGCCGCTCGGCGGCGGCCGCCACCTGGTCGCGCAGGGCGCTCCAGTGCGACGGGGTGGTGTCCAGGTCGGTGGCGCCGTGGGCCAGCAGGTGGGCGGCCAGCTCCTCCGGCTCGGCGCGCAGCTCCTCGGTGAGCAGCAGCAGTCCGTCGCCGCGGCAGACCCGGGCCCACTGCTGGACGGAGGCGTCGAAGGAGACGCTGGCGTTCCAGGCGACCAGACCGGGGGTGTCCCGGTAGATCCCGCGCGCCTCCAGGGCGTTCAGCAGCTGGGCCACCCCGCCGCGGGTGACCGTGACGCCCTTGGGGCGGCCGGTGGAGCCCGAGGTGTAGATGAGGTACGCCGGGGCGTCGGCCGGCACCGGGACGGGTGCGGCCGCCGGGGCACTGGCCGGGGCGTCGGCGGGGTCCAGCGTCCGGACCCCGGGGGCCCAGTCGTGGCCGGGGGCGGCGACCACCAGGGTGATCCCGGCGTCGCGGACCACGTGGTCGAGCCGGTCGGCCGGGTGTGCGGGGTCGAGCGGGACGTACGCGGCGCCGGCGTGCCACACCGCGAGCAGGGTGACGACCAGGTCGGCGCCGCGGGCCAGGCCGACGCCCACCGCGCCGCCGGGGCGCACCCCGGCGTCGGTCAGCGCGGCGGCCAGCGCGCCCACCCGGCTGTCGAGTTCGGCGAAGGTCAGCCGGTCGCCGGCGGGCGTGGTCACCGCGGTGCGCTCCGGGTGGGCGGCGGCGGCCACCCGGAAGCGCTGCAGCGGGTCGGTGGGGGCCCCGGGAGCCGGGGCGGCCGGGGCGGCCCGGCCGGCGTCGGTCGGGCCGGTCGAACTCGAGTGCATCGAAGGCTCCTTGGCTACAGCGGGGTGGGCTGGAGGGACGCCGCGCCCGCCGGGACGGCCGGATCGCAGTCGGCGAGGGCGACCGGCTCGCCCATCGCGACGACGATCTTCCGCTCGCCGCGGAACGGGTCCCGGCCGTGCGCGGTCAGGACGTTGTCGACCAGCAGCAGGTCGCCCGGCTGCCAGGTCTCGCGGACGGTGGCGCGCTCGTAGGCGGCGTCCATCAGCGCGGCCTCCTCGGCGGTCAGCGGGGTGCCGTCGCCGAGCGCGGTGTTGAACGGCAGGCCGTCCGGGCCGAACTCGCCGACCAGCACGTCCCGGATGTCCGGGTCCAGCGACCACTCGCTCCAGAACGCGACGTGGTTGAACCAGACCTCCTCGCCGGTGCGGGGGTGGCGGATCAGCGCCGGGCGCAGTTGGCGGGTGCGCAGCGTGCCGTCCTCGCCCCACTGGCAGGTGATCCCGTTGTCCGCGCAGTACGCCTCCACCTCCGCGGGGGAGTCGGTGGCGAAGGCGGTGCGCCAGTCGAGCGAGATGTGCTCGCCGTAGGCGCGGGTGAGCGCCCAGCCCTCGGTGCGGAAGCGGTCCACCAGCGCGGGCGGCAGTTCGGCGAGGACCCTCCGGACGTCGGCCACCGGGGTGGCGCCGCCCTGCTCGGGGGCGGTGAGGCAGCAGAACAGCAGCAGACCGGGGAAGGTCAGGGTGTAGCTGTTCTCGTTGTGCATCCGGATCGCCTGGGAGGGCGGCAGGTCGGTGGAGGAGAAGACGTCGTCGCCGAAGTCGCTGCGCGGGGTGGCCTTCTCCTGGTACTTGGCGCGGGCGGCGAACAGCGCGTCCCGGACGGCCGCGAAGTCGCCGGCGGAGGCGATCGGCAGGCCGTGCACGTACAGCGAACCGTGCCGGGTCAGCACCTCGCGCAGTTCGGCGTGGTGCGCGCGCATCCAGTCGGCGGCCCCCTCGGCGGTGGACACGCCCTCGACCACGGTGCGCACCGGCCGACCGGGCGCCTCGGTCCAGTCGAGCGTCATGGCTTCTCCTCTCTCGGCGCGAAGTGCTCGGGCAGCGACTCCCAGAGCCGCTGGTGGTAGAAGTGGCCGCCGGGCAGCCGGTCCACCCGCAGCTCGCCGCGCACGCAGCGGGCCCACTGCTCGGCGACGGCCGGCTCGATGACCGCGTCGTCCTCGCCGTACAGCACCTGGACGGGCATGCCGACGCTGACCCCGGGGGTGGGCCGGTAGGAGTCCCGGACGACGATGTCGGCGCGCATCAGCTCGACGGCCATCTCGCTGAGGTCGGCGTCCGCCAGGACGTACTCGGGCAGCAGGCCGATCTCCCGCATCCAGTCCAGCAGCCGCCCGTCGGCGTCCTCGATCCGCGGGAAGCGGTCCCGCTCGGTGACGCCGCGGTCGGCGGCGTTGCACGAGGAGACGATCAGCCGGGCCGGGGCGTGCGCGCCGCGGGCCTCCAGCCGGGCGGCCACGTCGTAGGCCATCCAGCCGCCCATGCTGTGCCCGAACAGGGTGTAGGGGCGGCCGCCGGCGGCCTGGAGCACCGACTCGGCGGCGTCCTCGGCGAGTTCGTCCCAGGTGGCGGCGAAGGGCTCGGCGAAGCGGCCCTCGCGGCCCGGGTAGCAGACCAGGGCGAACTCGGTGGAGCCGTCGACGAGGTCGAGCCAGTCCCGGTACGGGCCGGTGCCCCCGCCGCAGAAGGCGAGGCACACCAGGACGTGGTCGGCGTCCGGGCGGGGGGCCGGCCGGACCACCCTGGCGTCCTGCAACAGGTGGGCGCTCACGACTGGGTGGCCACCTCGTCCATGGCGCGGCGCAGGCTCGCCGGGCGCATGTCGGTCCAGGTCCGCTCGATGTGCTCCAGGCACGCCGCGCGGCTGTCGACGCCGTGCACCGCGCGCCAGCCCGTCGGCACCGCGATCTGCGCGGGCCAGAGCGAGTGCTGGTCCTCGTCGTTGGCGAGGACCAGGTACTGGCCCTCCTCGTTCTCGAAGGGGTTGGCCATGGGTCCGGTCCCTCTCTCGATGGGGTGTCAGGGTGGGGTGGTTCCGAGCGTAGGAGCGATGGGCGGCCCGGCCCGGCAGTCGTCCCGGCGGGTGCCGGGCAGTTTCGGCGCGGCGGGGGAGGCGCGCCGGCCCGGGCGGGGGGGGAGGCGCGGCCGCCCGGGCCGGCCGGGGGTCCGCCGGGAGGGGGGCCGCGCGCGCGGGGGGCGGCACGGCGCCGCC
>NZ_JBEZUT010000040.1:0-37683 GCF_040636595.1 Kitasatospora sp. NPDC036755 | reverse complement strand
CCGGGTCAGCAGCCGCGCGCAGGTCGCGGCCAGCCCCGCGGCCGCCCGCTGCATCAGGGTGCCCTCCGGCAGCCGCGCCATCAGCCCGGCCTCGGCGGCCCGGACGGTGTCCACAGGGTGTGCATGACGCATGGGGAGAACTCCTTCAGCGGTCGGCTACCGCCGACGCTAGCCCGCGTCACCGCCCCGCGGGAGCCCGGCCTGCGGCACACTTTCGAGTGACAACCACTTCGATTCCCCACCGGTGTCGGTCCGTGCACCTACCTTGTGGCTCGGCACGGACCCACAGGAGGGAGAAGGGCCATGGTCGCCATGCCAGCTGTCGAGGGCCCGCTGGGCGAGGACAGCCTTCTCCAGGCGTTTCTGGAGCTGGACACCCCGCTGGGAAGCAAGGCCGAGTTCATCGAAGGGGAGATCGTCGTGACACCGCCACCGGACGGACACCACGAGGGCGCGGTCTCGAAGCTCGCCAAGCAGTTCTTCCGGAATGCTGCGATCGATCTGGACATCGCAGGCGTCAAGGGCCTGATCACTCCCAAAGGCCGGTTCATCCCTGACGGCACGGTCGTCCCGGCCGACCAGTTCGACCATTTGGATTCCTGGGCCCCGGCGGTCGGTGTCCTCCTCGTCTTCGAGGTCACCTCGATCAACCCGCACAAGGACCGCGAGCCCAAGCGAAGGGGCTACGCCGCCGCGCGAATCCCCTGCTACCTGCTGATCGACCGCACCGACGGCATGGTCACCCTGTTCACCGAACCCGACGGCGAGGACTACATCACCCAGACCAAGGTCGAGTTCGGCAAGTCGATCGACCTCCCCGCCCCGTTCTCCTTCACGCTCGACACGGCGCCCCTGCGGTAGGACGCAGCCACCGCAGGGGCGCCGTTGCCGACGAGCGCGGTCCTACTCGACGGTGACCGACTTCGCCAGGTTGCGCGGCTGGTCGACCTCGTGGCCCTTGGCCGTGGCCAGCTCGCAGGCGAAGACCTGCAGCGGGACGGTGGAGACCAGCGGCTGCAGCAGGGTCGGCGTGGCCGGGATGCGGATCAGGTGGTCCGCGTACGGGACGACGGCCTCGTCGCCCTCCTCGGCGATCACGATCGTGCGGGCGCCACGGGCCCGGATCTCCTGGATGTTGGAGACGATCTTGTCGTGCAGGATCGACCGGCCGCGCGGCGAGGGCACGACCACCACGACCGGCAGCCCCTCCTCGATCAGCGCGATCGGGCCGTGCTTGAGCTCGCCCGCCGCGAAGCCCTCGGCGTGCATGTACGCCAGCTCCTTGAGCTTGAGCGCGCCCTCCAGGGCCACCGGGAAGCCGACGTGGCGGCCGAGGAACAGCACCGAGCGGGCGTCGGCCAGCGAGCGGGCCAGCTCGCGCACCGGCTCCATGGTCTCCAGGACCTGCTCGACCTGCTTCGGCGCGTCGCCGAGCTCCTTGATGACGGCGAAGATCTCGTCGCCCCACTTGGTGCCGCGCACCTGGCCCAGGTACAGGGCGACCAGGTAGCAGGCGACCAGCTGGGTCAGGAACGCCTTGGTGGAGGCGACCGCGACCTCGGGGCCGGCGTGGGTGTACAGCACCGCGTCCGATTCGCGCGGGATGGTGGAGCCGTTGGTGTTGCAGATCGCCAGCACCTTGGCGCCCTGCTCGCGGGCGTGCCGCAGGGCCATCAGGGTGTCCATCGTCTCGCCGGACTGCGAGATGGCGATGACCAGCGTGCCCGGGCCCATGATCGGGTCGCGGTAGCGGAACTCGGAGGCGACCTCGACCTCGCAGGGGATGCGGGTCCAGTGCTCGATCGCGTACTTGGCGATCATGCCGGCGTGGAAGGCCGTGCCGCAGGCCACGATGACGACCTTGTCGACCGAGCGCAGGTCGGCGTCGGAGATCCGCAGCTCGTCGAGGGTCAGCCGGCCGTCGGTGCCGATCCGGCCCAGCAGGGTGTCGGCGACCGCCTTCGGCTGCTCGGCGATCTCCTTGAGCATGAAGTAGTCGTAGCCGCCCTTCTCGGCGGCCGAGGCGTCCCAGTCGACGTGGTACTCGCGCACGTCGGCCGGGGTGCCGTCGAAGTTGGTGACGGTCACGCCCTCCCGGCGCAGCTCGACCACCTGGTCCTGGCCCAGCTCGATCGCCTCACGGGTGTGGGCGATGAAGGCGGCGACGTCCGAGGCGAGGAAGTTCTCGCCCTCGCCCCGGCCGACCACCAGCGGCGAGTTGCGGCGGGCACCGACGACCACGTCCGGCGCGTCCGCGTGCACGGCCACCAGGGTGAAGGCGCCCTCCAGCTGACGGCAGACCACCCGCATGGCCTCGGCGAGGTCGCCCGCGTAGGCCTCGCCCAGCAGGTGGGCGACGACCTCGGTGTCGGTCTCGGAGCGCAGGGTGTGGCCGCGCTCGGCGATCTCGGCGCGCAGCTGGGCGAAGTTCTCGATGATGCCGTTGTGCACCACCGCGACGCGCTGCCGGTCGTCCAGGTGGGGGTGGGCGTTGGCGTCCGTCGGGCCGCCGTGGGTGGCCCAGCGGGTGTGGCCGATGCCGGTGGTGCCGCCGGGCAGAGGGGTCTCGGCGAGCGACTTCTCCAGGTTGGCGAGCTTGCCCGCCCGCTTGTCGGTGGCCAGGCTCCACTGCCCGTCGGAGTCCTGCACCTGCACCGCGACACCGGCCGAGTCGTAGCCCCGGTACTCCAGCCGCTGCAAGCCTGCGATTACTACGTCGAGGGCGGTCTGAGCGCCCACGTATCCAACAATTCCGCACATGCGTGCCAGCATAAGGGCGGTTCTCCGGCCGTTTTCCCGCCGCGCGGGAACACTGCGTGACCGACACCACAACCACCGTGAACGCCGCTACGGCTCACAATGGAGCATGTGCTGACCGAACTCTGTACGCGGGGCGCCGCCACGCCCGGCCCGTCGCCGTCGCCCTACGTGGACCTCAGCCGGGCCGAGTGGAGCGCGCTGCGCGAGCGTACGCCGCTGCCGTTGACCGCCGAGGAGGTGGAGCGGCTGCGCGGCCTCGGCACCGCCCTCGACCTGGACGAGGTCCGCGACGTCTACCTGCCGCTGTCGCGCCTGCTGAACCTGTACATCCACGCCACGCACGAGCTGCGCGGCGCGCTGGGCACCTTCCTGGACACCCCGGACACCGAGCGCACCCGCACCCCGTTCATCATCGGCGTGGCCGGCTCCGTCGCGGTCGGCAAGTCGACCACCGCCCGCCTGCTCCAGGCGCTGCTCGCCCGCTGGCCCGAGCACCCCCGGGTCGAACTGGTCACCACTGACGGCTTCCTGCTCCCCAACGCCGAGCTGCGCCGCCGCGGTCTGATGGCCCGCAAGGGCTTCCCGGAGTCGTACGACCGCCGGTCGCTGATGCGCTTCGTCGCGGACGTGAAGGCGGGCAAGGAGCGGGTCAGCGCTCCGGTCTACTCGCACCTGGTGTACGACATCGTCCAGGGCGAGCGACTGACCGTGGAGCGCCCGGACATCCTGATCGTCGAGGGCCTGAACGTGCTCCAGCCGGCCCTGCCCGGCACCGACGGCCGCACCCGCCTCGCGGTGGCCGACTACTTCGACTTCTCGATCTACGTCGATGCCAGGACCGACGACATCGAGCACTGGTACCTGGACCGCTTCCGCAAGCTGCGGCAGACCGCCTTCCAGGACCCGAACTCCTACTTCCGCCGCTTCACCGAGGTGCCGGAGGAGGAGGCGATGGAGTACGGCCGGCAGGTCTGGCGCACCATCAACAAGCCCAACCTGCTGGAGAACGTCCTGCCGACCCGCGGCCGGGCCACCCTGGTCCTCCAGAAGGGCGCGGACCACAAGGTCCGCCGGGCGCTGCTGCGCAAGCTCTGAACGCACGACAGGAAGGGCCCCCGCCTCGCGCGGGGGCCCTTCGCCGTGTCTCCGTCCGGGCTCAGCCCAGGTGGGTGCGCACCGCCTCGGCCAGCCGCTGCGCGACCGCCTCGGCCTGCACCGGGTCGGCGGCCTCGACCATCACGCGCACCAGCGGCTCGGTGCCGGACGGGCGCAGCAGCACCCGGCCGGTGGAACCCAGCTCGGTCTCGGCGCCGGCGACCGCGGCGGCCAGCTCGGTGCTGGTCCGCACCCGGGACTTGTCGACGCCCTTGACGTTGATCAGCACCTGCGGCAGCCGGGTCATCACGGCGGCCAGGTCGGCCAGCGGCTGCTTGGTGGCGGCCAGCCGGGCGCCCAGCATCAGGCCGGTCAGGGTGCCGTCACCGGTGGTGGCGTGGTCCAGCAGGATCACGTGGCCGGACTGCTCGCCGCCCAGCGCGAAGCCGTGCTCCTTCATCGCCTCCAGCACGTAGCGGTCGCCGACGGCGGTCTCCACCAGCTCGATGCCCTCGCGCTCCATCGCCAGCTTGAAGCCGAGGTTGGACATCACGGTGGCCACGGCGGTGTTGCCGCGCAGGGTGCCGGCCTCCTTCATGGCGACCGCGAGGATGGCGATGATCTGGTCGCCGTCCACCTCGTTGCCCTCGGCGTCGGCGGCCAGGCAGCGGTCGGCGTCGCCGTCCAGGGCGATGCCCAGGTCCGCCTTGTACTCCTTCATCGCGACGCGCAGCCGGTCCAGGTGGGTGGAGCCGACGCCGTCGTTGATGTTGAGGCCGGTGGGCTCGGCCCCCAGGGTGTGGACGACCTCGGCGCCGGCCCGGGCGAAGGCCTCGGGGGCGACGTAGGCGGCCGCGCCGTGGGCGCCGTCGATGACGACCCTGACGCCGTCCAGGCGGTTGGGCAGCACGCCGATCAGGTGGGCGACGTACTTGTCGAAGCCCTCGGTGTACTCGCGCACCCGGCCGACGGCCGCGCCGGTCGGACGGTTCCAGTCCTCGTCGCCGAGCGAGTGCTTGCGGTAGTGGGACTCGATCGCGTCCTCGATCCGGTCGTCCAGCTTGTGGCCGCCGCGGGCGAGGAACTTGATGCCGTTGTCCGGCATGGCGTTGTGGCTGGCGGACAGCATCACGCCGAAGTCGGCGCCGAGCGCGCCGGTGAGGTACGCCACGGCCGGGGTGGGCAGGACGCCGACCCGCAGGACGTCGACGCCGGCACTCGCCAGACCGGCGATGACGGCGGCCTCCAGGAACTCGCCCGAGGCGCGCGGGTCACGGCCGACCACCGCGACCGGCCGGTGGCCGTCGAAGGCACCGGCCTCGCCGAGCACATGGGCCGCCGCGACCGACAGGCCGAGCGCCAGCTCCGCCGTCAGGCCCTCGTTGGCCACCCCGCGCACGCCGTCCGTACCGAAGAGTCGTCCCACTGTCCCGTTCCTCCATCACCACTGCTCGGAACCCAACCGATGATCCCGGCCGCCGCACAGTAGCCGGGGAACACGTCGCCCCGGAGTACACGGGGTACTCCGGGGCGACGGTTTCGCACAACCGGGGGGTGCGCGCCGCCAGGGCGGACCGCACCCCCGGGGAGGCGATTAGCGCTTGCTGTACTGCGGCGCCTTGCGGGCCTTCTTCAGACCGGCCTTCTTGCGCTCGACGGCGCGGGCGTCACGGGTCAGGAAGCCGGCCTTCTTCAGCGCGCCGCGGTTGTTGTCCACGTCGGCCTCGTTCAGGGCACGGGCGACGCCGAGGCGCAGCGCGTAGGCCTGGCCGGAGACGCCGCCACCGCTGATGCGGGCGACGACGTCGTAACGGCCGTCCAGCTCGAGGAGCTTGAAGGGCTCGTTCACGGTCTGCTGGTGCACCTTGTTGGGGAAGTAGCCCTCGAGGGTGCGGCCGTTGATCTTCCACTGGCCGGTGCCGGGGACGATGCGCACGCGGGCGATCGCCTCCTTGCGGCGGCCAAGGCCGGCGCCCGGGACGGCCTCGCCGAAGCGGCCGGCCAGGGACTCGGAGGTGTAGCTCTCCTCGGAGGTGTACTCGCCCTCGACGACGGTCTCGTCGAAGTCGACCTCAAGGGTTTCAGTGGTCTCGGCCACGGTGTTCCTCAGCTCTTTTCAGTGTTGGGGGGCTTGGTGGCCGAATTACTGCGCGACCTGGGTGATCTCGAACGGCACCGGCTGCTGGGCAGCGTGCGGGTGCTGGTCGCCCGAGTAGACCTTCAGCTTCGAGAGCATCTGGCGGCCCAGGCTGTTCTTGGGGATCATGCCCTTGATGGCCTTCTCGACGGCCTTCTCCGGGTTGTTCGCCAGCAGGTCGTCGTAGCGCACCGAGCGCAGACCGCCCGGGAAGCCCGAGTGGCGGTAGGCCAGCTTCTGGGTCTTCTTGTTACCGGACAGGTGCACCTTGTCGGCGTTGATGATGATGACGAAGTCACCAGTGTCAACGTGCGGCGCGTAGATCGCCTTGTGCTTGCCCCGGAGGAGGTTGGCGGCCTGGGAGGCCAGGCGGCCGAGCACGACGTCGGTCGCGTCGATGACGTGCCACTGACGCTGGACGTCGCCGGGCTTGGGGCTGTACGTACGCACGGTCGTAGCCTTCGCTTTTCAGTGAGTGAGTCCTGACAGGAGCACCCGGACGGAAGAGCAGCCTGGCCACCCTTGGACGCAATTCAAGGGGGACCGCTGGTCGACGACCTGATGTCTCCGGCGTACCGACCTCTCACGTGAGATAGAGCGAGCCAATACGCACATCAAGCGTCCAGGTTACCGGCAGGGCCGGAGCGGGTCAAAAATGCCCGGGACCGGCCCCTGCCGTCACTCAGCGTTCGCGCTCCACCCTGGTCACGTCCCAGACCGGCTCCGCCGACTCGAACACCTTGCCGTCCGCGCCGAACACCAGGAAGCGGTCGAAGGTCTTGGCGAACCAGCGGTCGTGGGTGACGCACAGCACGGTGCCCTCGAAGGCCTCCAGGCCGGCCTGGAGGGCCTCGGCGCTCTCCAGGTCCAGGTTGTCGGTCGGCTCGTCCAGCAGCAGCGCCGTCACCCCGGAGAGTTCGAGCTTGAGGATCATCAGCCGGGCCTGCTGCCCGCCGGACAGCGACTCGAACTTCTGCTCCTCCTGGCGGTCCAGCTCGTACCGGCGCAGCGCCCCCATCGCGGCGCCGCGGCTGAGCGCGTGCTCCTCCTCGACGATCGACCGCACGGTGCGCCCGAACAGCTCCGGGTGGGCGTGGGTCTGCCGGAAGTGGCCGGGCACGACCCGGGCGCCGAGCTTCCAGTCCCCGGTGTGCTCGACCGTCGTGTCGCCGGCCAGCAGCCGCAGCAGGTGCGACTTGCCGGCGCCGTTGGCGCCCAGCACCGCCACCCGCTCGCCGTAGAAGACCTCCAGGTCGAAGGGGTCCATCAGGCCGGTGAGCCCCAGCCGCTCCAGGGTGAAGGAGCGCATGCCGGTGCGGCCGCCCTTGAGCCGCATGGTGATGCTCTGCTCGCGCGGGGGCTCCTCCGGCCGGCCGGCCTCCTCGAACTTCTTCAGCCGGGTCTGGGCGGCGGCGTAGCGGGTGGCCAGCGCGTGGCTGACGGCCGCGGCCTGGCGCAGGGTGACGACCAGCTTCTTGAGCTTGGCGTGCTCCTCGTCCCAGCGCCGGCCCAGCTCCTCGAAGCGCGCGAAGCGGTCCTTGCGGGCCTCGTGGAAGGAGTCGAAGCCGCCGCCGTGCACCCAGACGCTGCTGCCCGCCGCGCCGGTCTCCACGGAGATGATCTTGTCGGCCGTCCTGGAGAGCAGCTCGCGGTCGTGCGAGATGAACAGGACGGTCTTCGGGGTGGCCTTGATGGCCTCCTCCAGCCAGCGCTTGGCCGGGACGTCCAGGTAGTTGTCGGGCTCGTCGAGCAGCAGCACCTCCTCCGGGCCGCGCAGCAGCGCCTCCAGCACCAGCCGCTTCTGCTCGCCGCCGGAGAGGGTGTTCAGGCCGCGCCACTGGGCCTTGTCGAAGGGCATCCCCAGGGCCGCCGTGGTGCAGACGTCCCAGTCGGTCTCGTAGTCGTAGCCTCCGACGTCGGCCCAGTCGGAGAGCGCCTGGGCGTAGGCCATCTGCGTCTTCTCGTCGTCCTGGGCGATCATCGCCAGCTCGGCGGCGTCCACCGCGCGGGCGGCCCTGGCGATCCGCTCGGGGGCGACCGAGACCAGCAGGTCGCGCACCGAGGCGTCGGCCGGCAGCGCGCCCGGGGTGGCCTGCTGGTCCTCGCGGCCGGTGGTGCCGACGAACTGGCGCATCACGCCGAGCCCGCCGCTGATCGTCACCGAGCCGCCGTGCGGCTGGAGGTCCCCCGCGATCATCCTCAGCAGGGTGGTCTTGCCGGCGCCGTTGGCGCCGACCAGGGCGACCGCGGCGCCCTCACCGACCCGGAAGGACGCGTCGTCGAACAAGACGCGCCCGTCCGGCAGGTAGTACTCCAGGTGCGAAATCTCGACGTGTCCCATGGGAGCGATTCTCCCAAGCCGACGCGCCGGGCCAAAACGGATTACCCGACGGCCGGCTGCCCGGGCAGGGTGCGCATCCGCCGGGCCGCCCGGTTGCGCTCGGCCAGCTGGTCGTCCGGCGGGTAGCCGACCTCCTCCAGCGTGAGCCCGTACGGCCGGATCACGTTGACGGCGGAGTTGCGCACCCCGCCGGCCAGCACCTCGCCGGGGAACTCCACCGGCCGGTGCCCGTCGCCGACCAGCAGCATCGCGCCGACCAGCGCCCGGACCATGTTGTGGCAGAAGGCGTCGGCCCGGACGGTGGCGACCGCGAGCGAGCCCTCCTGGGTCGCGTAGGAATCCACCGGGACGCGGTCCCAGCGCAGCTCCAGCAGGGTGCGGATGGTGGTGGCGCCCTCGCGCTTCTTGCAGTACGCGGCGAAGTCGTGCTCGCCGAGCAGCAGCTTCGCGGCCTCGTTCATCCGGTCGACGTCCAGCGGGCGGTCGTGCCAGAGCACGTGGCCGCGCAGCAGCGGGTCCACCCCGCCCGGGTGGTCGGCGACCCGGTACGCGTACCGGCGCCAGATCGCCGAGAAGCGGGCGTCGAACCCGGCCGGCGCCTCGCCGACCCGGTAGATCCGGACGTCCCCGGGCAGCCGGCCGGCCAGTCGGCGCAGCAGCTTCTCCCGGTGCGCCTCCCACAGCTCCGCCGGCAGGTCGACATGGGCGACCTGGCCCCGGGCGTGCACCCCGGCGTCGGTACGGCCGGCCACGGTCAGCGGGAACGGCTCCGAGCTGCGGGTGACGATCCGGAGCGCGGTCTCGATCTCCTCCTGGACCGTCCGGCGGCCGCCCTTCTGGCGGGCCCAGCCGGAGAACTCGGCGCCCTGGTAGGCGAGGTCGAGCCGGACCCGGACGTACCCCTCGGCCGGGCCGTCCTTCACCGGCGGCTGCTCGGCGCAATCGTTGACCACTGCTTCTCTTCTCCCGGACCTCGGAAACACGGAACGGGCCCGCTCCCCCATCGCTGGGAGAGCGGGCCCGCAACCACACCTAGCGGTGTCAGGCCTGCTCGGCGGCCTCGGCCTCGTCGGCCTTGGTCTCGACGGCGGCGGCCTCGTCGGCCTCCTTGACGGCGCGCTTGGTGGCGGCCTCGGCCTCGCCGACGGCGGTCTGCGCGACGGTCAGCGCCTCGACCAGCTCGATCACGGCCATCGGGGCGTTGTCGCCACGACGGGGACCGATCTTGGTGATGCGGGTGTAGCCACCCGGGCGGTTCTCGTAGCGCGGCGCGATCTCGGTGAAGAGGGTGTGCAGCACCGACACGTCGGTGATGGTCTTGCGCACCAGGCGACGGTTGTGGATGTCGCCCTTCTTCGCCTTGGTGATCAGCTTCTCCGCCAGCGGGCGCATCCGACGGGCCTTGGCCTCGGTCGTGGTGATGCGGCCGTACTGGAACAGCTCCCGGCACAGACCGGCGAGCAGCAGCGGCTCGTGGTGCGGGCCGCCGCCGAGGCGGGCACCCTTGGTGGGACGCGGCATGGATTACTCCTTGGATCTCCGACTACGGCCGTATCAGGTACCGCGGCGGGCGTACGGGCACTGTGCCCGTACGGCTTTCACGACGACGGGGGCGGCTCCGTGGAACCGCCCCCGCGGCCAAATCTCTTAGTACTGCTCGGTCTCGGCGAAGTGCGAGTCGTCGAGGTCGTCGGCGCCGAAGGCGTCGGCGGCAGCGGTCGGGTCGAACCCGGGCGGGCTGTCCTTGAGGGCCAGGCCCATGCCGGCCAGCTTCGCCTTGACCTCGTCGATCGACTTCGCGCCGAAGTTGCGGATGTCGAGCAGGTCGGCCTCGGAGCGGGCGACGAGCTCACCCACGGTGTGGATGCCCTCGCGCTTGAGGCAGTTGTAGGAGCGGACCGTGAGCTCCAGCTCCTCGATCGGCAGCGCCAGGTCGGCGGCCAGGGCGGCGTCCGTCGGGGACGGGCCCATGTCGATGCCCTCGGCGTCGATGTTCAGCTCGCGGGCGAGGCCGAACAGCTCCACCAGGGTCTTGCCGGCCGAGGCCATGGCGTCGCGCGGACGCATGGCGGGCTTGGTCTCGACGTCGACGATCAGCTTGTCGAAGTCGGTCCGCTGCTCGACACGGGTGGCCTCGACCTTGTAGGTGACCTTCAGCACGGGGCTGTAGATCGAGTCGACCGGGATGCGGCCGATCTCCTGGCCGGAGGCCTTGTTCTGGACGGCGGAGACGTAGCCGCGACCGCGCTCGACGGTCAGCTCCATCTCCAGCTTGCCCTTGCCGTTCAGGGTGGCGAGGACCAGCTCGGGGTTGTGCACCTCGACACCCGCCGGCGGGGCGATGTCGGCGGCGGTGACGACACCCGGGCCCTGCTTGCGCAGGTACATCACGACCGGCTCGTCGTGCTCCGAGGAGACGACCAGCTGCTTGATGTTGAGGATGAGGTCGGTCACGTCCTCCTTGACGCCCGGCACGGTGGTGAACTCGTGCAGGACGCCGTCGATGCGGATGCTGGTGACAGCGGCACCCGGGATCGACGACAGGAGCGTGCGGCGCAGGGAGTTGCCGAGGGTGTAGCCGAAGCCCGGCTCCAGCGGCTCGATCACGAACCGCGAGCGGAACTCGTCGACGACCTCTTCGGTCAGCGAGGGACGCTGAGCGATAAGCATGGGGAGGTTCCTCCAGTGTGTCTTCGGCACCCACTATTTGATGCCGACAGGACCAAGAGTACGGGGTCCCGCGAAAAACGGGACCCCGTACCAGGTTTAAAGCATGACCCGCGTGCCCGAAGGCGCTGCGTCAGACGCGGCGGCGCTTCGGCGGACGGCAGCCGTTGTGCGGGGTGGGGGTGACGTCCTGGATCGAGCCGACCTCCAGGCCGGTGGCCTGGAGCGAACGGATCGCGGTCTCGCGGCCGGAGCCCGGACCCTTGACGAAGACGTCAACCTTGCGCATGCCGTGCTCCTGCGCGCGACGGGCAGCGGCCTCGGCGGCCATCTGCGCGGCGAACGGGGTGGACTTGCGCGAGCCCTTGAAGCCGACGTGGCCGGCGGAGGCCCAGGAGATCACGTTGCCCGCGGGGTCGGTGATCGAAACGATGGTGTTGTTGAACGTGCTCTTGATGTGCGCGTGGCCGTGAGCGACGTTCTTCTTTTCCTTGCGGCGGATCTTCTTCGCGCCGGCAGCCTGACGACCCTTGGGGGGCATAAGTCTGTTCTCCTACTGAGGTGGTCGGTCCGCTGACCCGCGGGCCGGAGGGATGTCCGGTTACGGGACGGACTACTTCTTGCCCGGCTTCTTCTTGCCGGCGATCGCGCGACGCGGGCCCTTGCGGGTACGCGCGTTGGTGTGGGTGCGCTGACCGCGGACCGGCAGGCCGCGGCGGTGACGCAGACCCTCGTAGCAGCCGATCTCGACCTTGCGGCGGATGTCGGCGGCCACCTCACGGCGGAGGTCACCCTCGACCGTGTAGTTGGCGTCGATGTACTGGCTCAGCTTGACGAGGTCGTCCTCGGAGATGTCGCGAACGCGGACATCCGGGTTGACACCGGTCTCGGCCAGGGTCTGCTGGGCGCGGGTACGGCCGATGCCGTACACGTAGGTGAGGGCGATCTCGATCCGCTTCTCACGGGGGAGATCAACGCCGGCGAGGCGTGCCATTCAAGGCTCCTGTGGTTCTTCAGAGGTCTTGCGCGCTACCTACTCCTTCGCCTCTCGACGATGGAGCCCCGGCCTCTGACCGGGGGCGGCAGTCCGTCCGGGGACGGATCGGGTAGCCCGCTTATGACGTTTTCGCGTCGCGCGAAGTACTACGAGAAATGCTGGAGAGCGATCAGCCCTGGCGCTGCTTGTGGCGCAGGTTGTCGCAGATCACCATGACCCGGCCGTGGCGGCGGATCACCTTGCACTTGTCGCAGATCTTCTTGACGCTCGGCTTGACCTTCATGTTCAGGTTCTCCGGGTCTAGATCTGACGTTCTTACTTGTAGCGGTAGACGATCCGCCCGCGCGTGAGGTCGTAGGGGCTGAGCTCCACGACGACCCGGTCGTCCGGCAGGATGCGGATGTAGTGCATGCGCATCTTGCCACTGATGTGCGCGAGGACCTTGTGACCGTTCTGCAGCTCGACCTTGAACATCGCGTTCGGAAGAGACTCGATCACGGTGCCCTCGATCTCAATGGCGCCTTGCTTCTTAGCCATGAACTGCGAGATCCACCTTCCGGGACCGGCTACCGTATGCGGAACGCTCGTGCGAACCTGGGTTCACCCCTCCCCCGGAGGGAAGAGGGCGCGCTGAAGCACGCTACGAGTGAGCCGACGGTCCATCCTACGCCAGCGCGTCCGGTGGACCAAAACGGGGGCCCCGGAAAGCGGCCGCCGTCACATCTGCTACGTCAGGCCTTGGTGACGACCGTCAGCGGCTCGACGTGCGCGGTGCAGGCCGAGCAGCGGCGGGCGGCCTCGGGGATGTCGGTGAGGCACTCGGGGCACGGGCGCTTCGGCGCCTTCGGCTTCTTCGGCATGTAGCGCGCGGTGGCCTTGGTGATCGGCAGCACCACGCAGAAGTACAGCACCGCCGCCGTCATCAGGAACGCGATCAGCACGTTGAGGAACTGCCCGTACGGGAAGGTCACCCCGGCCACGGTCGCCTTGTACGAGCTGAAGTCGCCGGCCGCACCGACCACCACGCCCACCAGCGGGGTGAGGAAGGCGGACACGAAGCCGGTCACCACCGCGGTGAACGCGGCACCGATGACCACACCGACCGCCATGTCGACGACGTTGCCGCGCATCATGAAGTCGCGGAATCCCTTGAGCACGTACTCTCTCCTGCTCGCTCGTTAGCCACTGCTGACCACTGCTGACCACTGCCAGCGCATAAAAATAGGACAAAAGCCCTGGAGGTCCAAACCTCCAGGGCTCTGATCCCTTGTCAGCGGCGGCAGTTGACCGCCCCCACGACTAGGCGAGGGGGTCCGGAGCCGCGGTGATGCCCAGCTTGGCCAGCTCGGCCCGGCCGCCGTCGAAGGCGGTCAGCACCAGCGGGCCCTGCTCGGTCACGGCCACCGAGTGCTCCCAGTGCGAGGCCCAGGTGCCGTCGTTGGTGACGACCGTCCAGTCGTCCTCCAGCACGGTGGTGTGCGGGGTGCCGAGCGAGACCATCGGCTCGATCGCCAGCACGGTGCCGGGGACGAGCTTCGGGCCCTTGCCGCGGCCGCGCTCGACGTAGTTCAGCACGTGCGGCTCCATGTGCATCGCGGTGCCGATGCCGTGGCCGCCGTAGCCCTCGGTGATGCCCCACTTGCCCTTGGGCGGCAGCGGCTGGCGGCGGATGTAGCCCTCGATCGCCTTGGAGACGTCGACCAGGCGGTTGTTCTTCTTCATCTGGGCGATGCCGGCCCACATCGAGCCCTCGGTGACCCGGCTCAGCATCTCGACCTCCGGGCGGACCTCGCCGACCGCCACGGTGATGGCCGAGTCGCCGTGCCAGCCGTCCAGGATGGCGCCGCAGTCGATCGAGATGACGTCGCCCTCCTGCAGCACCCGGTCGCCGGGGATGCCGTGCACGACCTCGTTGTTCACCGAGGCGCAGATCACGCCCGGGAACCAGAGCCCGCCGTGGTGGGCCCGGAAGTTCGAGGTGGCACCGTGGCCGGTGATGACCTTGTCCGCGATGTCGTTGAGCTCCTGGGTGGTCACCCCCGGGACGACCGCCTCGCGGCAGGCCTTCAGGGCCTCGGCGACGACCAGCCCGGCCGCTCGCATCTTCGCGATCTGCTCGGGGGTCTTGATCTCCACCATCTGGTCACGCCTTCCAAGTCCGGATTACCACTGTTACCACCGTACGACGCCGAAACGGCCGGGCCACCCGCGTGGGGCGGGCGACCCGGCCGTACCGTCGTACGTTCGCCGAGAGACTCAGCGGTCCTGCTTCAGCGCCTCGATCGCTCGGGCGGTGACCTCGTCCACCTTGCCGAGGGCCGGGATGGTCACCAGCAGGCCCTGCTCCTGGTAGTAGCCGATGATCGGCTCGGTCTTGGAGTGGTACTCCTCCAGGCGGACCCGCACGGCCTCCTCGGTGTCGTCCGAGCGCTGGTAGAGCTCGCCACCGCACTCGTCGCAGACACCCTCGGCCTTCGGCGGGTTGTAGACCACGTGGAAGACGTGGCTGCCGTCCTTGCGGCACAGGCGACGGCCCGCGATCCGCTTGACGACCTCGTCCTCCGGGACCTCCAGGTCCAGCACGCCGTCCAGCTTGATGCCCTGTTCGGCGAGGAACTCGTCGAGCGCCTCCGCCTGACCCAGGTTGCGCGGGAACCCGTCGAGCAGGAAGCCGTGCGCCGCGTCGGGCTGGAGCATCCGGTCCTTGGCCATCCCGATGGTGACCTCGTCCGGCACCAGCCGGCCCGCGTCCATGTAGGTCTTGGCCTCGATCCCCAGCGGGGTGCCCTGACCGATGTTGGCGCGGAAGAGGTCGCCGGTGGAGATGTGGGGAATGGACAGGGTCTTGGCGAGCAGGTGCGCCTGAGTACCCTTCCCGGCCCCGGGAGGTCCGACGAGGACGATTCGCATCAGCGGAGGAACCCTTCGTAATTGCGCTGCTGGAGCTGGCTCTCGATCTGCTTCACAGTTTCGAGTCCGACGCCGACGACGATGAGAACGCTGGTGCCGCCGAACGGGAAGTTTGTCTGCTGTCCGAAGGCGACCAGGGCGATCATCGGGATCAACGCGATCAGGCCCAGGTAGAGCGAACCCGGCCACGTGATCCGGGTCAGCACGTAGTTCAGGTACTCGGCCGTCGGCCGGCCGGCCCGGATGCCCGGGATGAACCCACCATACTTCTTCATGTTGTCGGCAACTTCTTCGGGGTTGAAGGAGATCGCGACGTAGAAGAAGGCGAAGAAGACGATCAGCAGGAAGTAGGTGGCCATGTAGATCGGGTGGTCACCCTTGACGAAGTTCGTCCGGATCCACGTGGCCCAGCCGGCCTGGCTGTTGGTCAGCTGGACCACCAGGGCGGGGATGTACAGCAGCGACGAGGCGAAGATGACCGGGATGACACCGGCCTGGTTCACCTTGAGCGGGATGTAGGTCGAGGTGCCGCCGAACGCCCGGCGGCCGATCATCCGCTTCGCGTACTGGACCGGGATCCGGCGCTGGGCCTGCTCCACGAAGATGACCAGCATCACGACGATCACGCCGACCGCGACCACGGAGAGGAACTCGACCCAGCCGCCGCCGATGGTGCCGGACTGCTTGATGGCCCACATCGAGGACGGGAACTGGGCGGCGATCGAGGTGAAGATCAGCAGCGACATGCCGTTGCCGATGCCGCGGTCGGTGATCAGCTCGCCGAGCCACATGATGACCGTCGTGCCGGCGGTCATGGTGAGCACCATGACGGCGATCCGGAACACGCCGGTGTCCGGGACGATCTGGTTGGCCAGCGGGCAGCCGGAGAACAGCGCACCGCTGGAGGCCGTCGCCACGATGCCGGTGCCCTGGAGCACGGCGAGCGCGATGGTCAGGTAGCGGGTGTACTGGGTGATCTTCGCCTGGCCGGCCTGTCCCTCCTTCTTCAGCATCTCCAGTCGCGGGATCACGACGGTGAGGAGCTGGAGGATGATGCTCGCCGTGATGTACGGCATGATGCCGAGGGCGAAGATCGTCAGCTGGAGGAGCGCGCCACCGCTGAACAGGTTGACGAGTCCGAAGAGGCCACTGTTCTTGGTCTCCTTCACGCACTCGTTCACGGCCGTGAAGCTCACGCCCGGGATCGGGATGTGCGAGCCCAGCCGGAACAGCACCATGATGCCCAGCGTGAACAGCAGCTTCTTGCGCAGGTCGGGCGTCTGGAACGCCCGCGCGAACGCACTGAGCACGGTGCCTCCTGCGCCTCCCGCGCGTCGTCGGCGGGAGGGTCGGTCCTGAATGGGGAGTTTGCGGTACGGGCTCCCGTACAGACGGCACAGGCGAGCCTACGCGCAGCCTACAAGGGAACTCCACGGACTCTAACAGTGCGCAGCCACTCGAAAGAAGCGCGTACCGCCGCTCCCCCACTCACGGGGTACGGGATGCCCGGTTTTGCCACACAAAAGAACGAGCGGAGTCCGGCCGGATATCCCCGGGAACGGCACGAGCCCCGCACCTCCCGAAGGAGGTGCGGGGCTCGAGAGCCGGAGTCAGCGGGCTCAGATGAGCTCGGTGACCGTACCGCCGGCGGCCTTGATCTTCTCGGCGGCCGAACCGGACACGGCGTCCACCGCGACCTGGAGGGCGACCGAGATCTCGCCGGTGCCGAGCACCTTGACGAGGGAGTTCTTGCGAACCGCGCCCTTGGCGACCAGGTCCTCGACGGTGACCTCGCCACCCTGCGGGTAGAGCTCGGCCAGCTTGTCGAGGTTGACAACCTGGAACGTGATCTTGAACGGGTTCTTGAAGCCCTTCAGCTTCGGCAGGCGCATGTGGAGCGGCATCTGGCCACCCTCGAAGCGCTGCGGAACCTGGTAGCGGGCCTTCGTGCCCTTGGTACCACGACCAGCGGTCTTACCCTTGGAGCCCTCACCACGACCCACACGGATCTTGTCGGTCTTGGCACCCGGGGCGGGACGCAGGTTGTGGATCTTGATCGGGTTGTCGCCCATGATCAGTCCACCTCCTCAACCGTCACCAGGTGACGGACCGTGTGGGCCATCCCGCGGATCTCGGGACGGTCCTCCTTCACCACGACGTCGTGCATGCGCTTGAGACCAAGCGAACGCAGGGTGTCACGGTGATTCTGCTTGCTGCCGATGTACGACTTGGTCTGCGTGATCTTCAGGCGAGCCATCAGGCGCTCACCCCAGCAGCACGCGCCCGCAGCAGAGCGGCGGGGGCCACGTCCTCCAGCGGCAGGCCACGACGGGCGGCGATCTCCTCGGGGCGCACGAGGCCCTTCAGAGCGGCCACGGTGGCGTGCACGATGTTGATCGCGTTGTCCGAGCCGAGCGACTTCGACAGGATGTCGTGGATGCCGGCGCACTCCAGGACGGCGCGCACCGGACCACCGGCGATAACACCGGTACCGGGGGCGGCGGGCTTCAGCAGCACGACGCCGGCGGCCTTCTCACCCTGGATCGGGTGCGGGATGGTGCCCTGGATACGGGGGACCTTGAAGAAGTTCTTCTTGGCCTCCTCAACACCCTTGGCGATGGCGGCCGGAACCTCCTTCGCCTTGCCGTAACCGACACCCACGGTGCCGTCACCATCGCCCACCACGACGAGCGCGGTGAAGCTGAAGCGACGACCACCCTTGACAACCTTGGCGACACGGTTGATCGCGACGACGCGCTCGACGTAAGCGGTCTTCTCGACGGCGGGGGCGTTGCCCCGGTCGTCACGCTTACGGTCGCGCCGCTCGCCACCGGTGCCGCCACCGGCGCCGCTGCCGCGGCGCTGGGGTCCAGCCATTGGATTTACCTCTCTCGTTTACGTCCGTCGACAGAGTCGACGAGCGGCTTAGAAGTCGAGCCCGGCCTCACGGGCCGCGTCCGCCAGAGCGGCGATGCGGCCGGCGTACCGGTTGCCCGCGCGGTCGAAGACGACCGACTCGATGCCGGCGGCCTTGGCGCGCTCGGCGACCAGGCTCCCGACCTTCTTGGCCAGCTCGGTCTTGTCGCCCTCGGCGCCCTTGATGGACACGTCGAGGGTGGACGCCGACGCCAGGGTGTGACCCTTGGCATCGTCGATGACCTGGGCGACCATGTGACGGTTCGAGCGCGTCACGACGAGACGCGGACGCACCTCGGTGCCGACGACGCGCTTGCGAACGCGGATCGCGCGGCGCTTGCGAGCGGCGCTCTTGTAGGCGTTGCCCTTGCCGATCTTGACAGAGACACTCATCGCTTACTTACCACTCTTTCCGACCTTGCGGCGGATGACCTCGCCCGCGTACTTGACACCCTTGGCCTTGTACGGGTCGGGCTTGCGCAGCTTGCGGATGTTCGCGGCGACCTCGCCGACCTTCTGCTTGTCGATGCCGTCCACGTGGAACTTGGTGGGCGACTCGACGACGAAGGAGATGCCCTCCGGCGCGGTGATCAGGATCGGGTGGCTGTAACCGAGCGCGAACTCCATGTCGGAGCCCTTCGCGGTCACACGGTAACCAACACCGCTGATCTCCAGCGACTTGCGGTAGCCCGCGGTCACGCCGGTGATCATGTTCGCCACCAGCGTGCGGGTCAGGCCGTGCAGGGCCTTCGAGCGACGCTCGTCGTTCGGACGAGAGACGAGCACAGTGCCGTCCTCGCCCTTGCCGATCCCGATCGGCTCGGCGACGACGTGGGTGAGCGAGCCCTTCGGGCCCTTCACCGAGACCGCCTGGCCATCGATGGTGACGTCCACGCCAGCGGGGACCTGGATGGGCAGCCGTCCAATGCGCGACATTGCTGTACCTCCGTTTCCCGAATTACCAGACGTAGGCGAGAACTTCTCCGCCTACGCCCTTCTTGGCGGCCTGCTTGTCGGTCAGGAGGCCGGACGACGTGGAGATGATCGCCACGCCCAGGCCGCCGAGAACCTTCGGCAGGTTGGTGGACTTTGCGTAAACGCGCAGACCCGGCTTGCTGATGCGCTTGATGCCGGCGATGGAGCGCTCACGGTTGGGGCCGAACTTGAGCTCGATGGTCAGCTTCTTGCCGACCTCGCCCTCAGCCGGCTCCTCAACCTTGTAGGAGGAGATGTACCCCTCCTGCTGCAGGATCTGGGCGACGTGCGCCTTGATCTTGCTGGCCGGCATCGCCACGGAGTCGTGGTACGCCGAGTTCGCGTTACGCAGACGCGTGAGCATGTCTGCGATGGGGTCGGTCATGGTCATGATGGCCTCAGGCCTCTCTCGCCGTGGTTTCTCCGCACCAGGTCCCCCTGCCGCACTCTTCCGAGTGCGCCAGGGGCACAAGCACAGGGGACCTACGACGTAGTAAGACTGGGTGCGAGCCCTCTCTGACGAGGGCCACGGACGTCCATGGGAACGCCGTGGCAGGGGGCCCGACCCCACAACCTTACGGGATTCCGCAAGGAGGCCCAAAACGAGCCGGTGTGGGATCGGGCACCTCTGCTCAGCTGGCGGTGCCTAGGGCTGCTGGCCCCTCTCCGAGGAGAGGACTACCAGGAGCTCTTGGTCACGCCCGGCAGCTCGCCGCGGTGCGCCATCTCACGGAGGCAGACACGGCACAGGCCGAACTTGCGGTACACCGAGTGCGGACGGCCGCAGCGCTGGCACCGGGTGTAGGCCCGGACGCCGAACTTCGGCTTGCGCTCGGACTTCGCGATGAGGGACTTCTTCGCCATTGGCTCACGCCTCCTTGAACGGGAAGCCCAGAGCGCGCAGGAGCGCCCGGCCCTCGTCGTCGGTCTGAGCGGTGGTCACGACGGTGATGTCCATACCGCGCTGACGGTCGACCTTGTCCTGGTCGATCTCGTGGAACATAACCTGCTCGGTCAGACCGAAGGTGTAGTTGCCACGGCCGTCGAACTGCTTCGGGGAGAGGCCACGGAAGTCACGGATACGCGGCAGGGCCAGCGACACCAGACGGTCCAGGAACTCCCACATGCGGTCACCGCGGAGGGTGACGTGGGTGCCGATCGGCTGGCCCTCGCGCAGCTTGAACTGCGCGATGGACTTGCGAGCCTTGGTCACGGCCGGCTTCTGACCGGTGATCGCGGTCAGGTCGCGGATCGCGCCCTCGATCAGCTTGCTGTCACGGGCAGCCTCGCCGACACCCATGTTGACGACGACCTTGACCAGGCCGGGCGTCAGCATGACGTTCTCGTACTTGAACTGCTCCTGCAGCTGACCCTTGATCTCGGAGTTGTAACGCTCCTTGAGGCGGGGGGTCACCTTCTCAACAGACGTCTCAGACATCAGATGTCCTCACCGGTTCGCTTGGCAACACGGATCTTGTTGCCCTCGTCGTCGAAGCGGTAGCCAACGCGGGTGACGACCTTCTTGCCGTCCTTCTCCACGACCAGCTGGACGTTGGAGACGTGCACCGGGGCCTCGACGGTGACAATGCCACCCTGAGTGCCCGGGCCCGGCTTGGTGTGCTTCTTGACCCGGTTCACACCCTCGACCAGGACCTTGTTCTCAGCCGGCATGGCCTGGATGACCTTGCCCTGCTTGCCCTTGTCCTTGCCGGTGATGACCTGAACCAGGTCACCCTTCTTGATCTTCATGCTGTTCGCCATGAGTTAGAGCACCTCCGGCGCAAGCGAGATGATCTTCATGAACTTCTTGTCACGCAGCTCGCGGCCCACCGGGCCGAAGATGCGGGTGCCACGGGGGTCACCATCGGTGTTCTTCAGAACGACCGCGGCGTTCTCGTCGAAACGGATGTACGAGCCATCCGGACGACGACGCTCCTTGACGGTGCGGACGACGACGCACTTGACGACGTCACCCTTCTTCACCGAACCACCGGGGATCGCGTCCTTGACGGTGGCGACGATGACGTCCCCGATACCGGCGTAGCGGCGACCGGAGCCACCGAGAACACGGATGCAAAGGATCTCCTTGGCACCAGTGTTGTCGGCGACGCGCAGTCGCGACTCCTGCTGGATCACAGCTTTCTCCTGATCGTCAACGAGAGTCGACGGGCCGGCCGCTGCTCACATCGGCGCCCCTGCGGGGCCCGCTGCACATACGGCCGTACCTCATCGGCTTCGTTACTTGGCCTTCTCGAGGATCTCGACGACGCGCCAGCGCTTCGTCGCGGACAGCGGGCGGGTCTCCGCGAGGAGGACCCGGTCGCCGATGCCGCAGGCGTTGGCCTCGTCGTGCGCCTTCAGCTTGTTCGTACGGCGGATGACCTTGCCGTACAGAGCGTGCTTGACGCGGTCCTCGACGGCGACGACGACGGTCTTGTCCATCTTGTCGCTGACGACGAGACCCTCACGGGTCTTGCGGAAACCGCGCGTCTCGTTGGTGTTCTCAGTCATCAGGCGTTCTCCACCGTCTCGATGCCCAGCTCGCGCTCGCGCATCAGGGTGTAGATCCGCGCGATGTCCTTACGGACGAGCTTGAGCCGTCCGTGGTTGTCGAGCTGCCCGGTCGCCGCCTGGAAGCGGAGGTTGAACAGCTCCTCCTTGGCCTCGCGCAGCTTGGCAACGAGACCCTCGTTGTCCAGCGAACGAAGCTCAGCAGCCTTGGTAGCGGCCGACATCAGCTCTCACCGTCCTCGCGCCGGACGATCCGGCACTTCATCGGCAGCTTGTGCGCGGCACGGGTGAGCGCCTCGCGAGCAACCTTCTCGTTCGGGTACGACAGCTCGAACATGACCCGACCCGGGTGCACGTTCGCGATCCACCACTCCGGCGAACCCTTACCGGAACCCATGCGGGTCTCGGCCGGCTTCTTGGTGAGCGGACGGTCCGGGTAGATGTTGATCCAGACCTTGCCGCCACGGCGGATGTGACGGGTGATCGCGATACGAGCGGACTCGATCTGACGGTTCGTCACGTAGGCCGGGGTCACGGCCTGGATGCCGAACTGGCCGAACGCCAGCTCGGTGCCACCCTTGGAGGCGCCACGGCGCTTCGGGTGGTGCTGCTTGCGGTGCTTGACCCGACGGGGGATCAGCATTGGGGTCAGGCCTCCGTTCCGGTGTTCTCGGCAGCCGGAGCCTCGGCAGCCGCGGCCGCGGGGGCCTCGGCAGCGGCGGGACGACGGCCACGGCCACCGCGCTCGCCACCACGGCGGTCGCCACCGCGGGCGGGACGACCACCCTCGGGACGGGCCGGGCGGTTGCCCGAGCGGGCAGCGGCGTTCTCAGCGCGGACCTCGGCGATGTTCTTGACGTCGCCCTTGTAGATCCAGACCTTCACGCCGATGCGGCCGAAGGTGGTCTTGGCCTCGAAGAAGCCGTAGTCGACGTTCGCGCGCAGGGTGTGCAGCGGCACACGGCCCTCGCGGTAGAACTCCGAACGGCTCATCTCGGCGCCGCCGAGACGACCGGAGCACTGGACCTTGATGCCCTTGGCGCCGGACTTCATGGTGCCCTGCATCGACTTGCGCATGGCACGGCGGAAGGAGACGCGCGAGGACAGCTGCTCCGCGACGCCCTGAGCCACGAGCTGGGCGTCCAGCTCGGGGTTCTTGACCTCGAGGATGTTCAGCTGGACCTGCTTGCCGGTCAGCTTCTCGAGGTCGCCGCGGATGCGGTCGGCCTCGGTGCCACGGCGACCGATGACGATGCCGGGGCGAGCGGTGTGGATGTCGACGCGGACGCGGTCGCGGGTGCGCTCGATCTCGACCTTGGAGATGCCGGCGCGCTCCATGCCCTTCGTCATCATGCGACGAATGGCGACGTCTTCCTTGACGTAGTCCTTGTACAGCTTGTCGGCGTACCAGCGGGACTTGAAGTCCGTGCTGATGCCGAGGCGGAACCCGTGCGGGTTAACCTTCTGGCCCATTACCGGGTCCCTTCCTTGCTGCTGACGACCACGGTGATGTGGCTGGTCCGCTTGCGGATCCGGTAGGCGCGGCCCTGGGCACGCGGACGGAACCGCTTCAGGGTCGGGCCCTCGTCAACGTACGCCTCGGAGATGTAGAGGTCGTCCACGTTGGAGTGGTTGTAGTTGTGCGCGGCGTTGGCGATGGCGCTGTCGAGCACCTTGCCGACCGGCACGGTGGCGGCCTGCGGAGCGAAACGCAGGACGGCCTGGGCCTCCGTGGCATTCATGCCACGGATGAGGTCCACCACGCGGCGGGCCTTCATGGGCGTCACGCGGATGTACCGCGCCTGTGCCCTGGCTTCCATGGTTGTCCCCTTAATGGAGTAAGTCATTGAGTCTTTTTGGCGCGCAAGCTCAGCCCGTGGCCGGGAGGCCACGTTGGGCTAGTTAGCGGCGCTTCGACTTCCGGTCATCCTTCACGTGGCCACGGAAGGTGCGGGTCGGAGCGAACTCGCCGAGCTTGTGGCCGACCATCGACTCGGTGACGAACACCGGGACGTGCTTACGGCCATCGTGAACCGCGATCGTGTGGCCGAGCATGCTCGGGGAGATCACGGAACGACGGGACCAGGTCTTGATGACGTTCTGAGTACCCGCCTCGTTCTGAGCGTCCACCTTCTTGATGAGGTGGCCGTCGATGAAGGGGCCCTTCTTGAGACTGCGCGGCATCTGACCTGCTCCTAGCGCTTCTTGTTGGTCTTGCGGCGGCGCACGATGAGCTTGTCCGACGCCTTGTTCGGGCGACGGGTACGGCCCTCGGGCTTACCCCACGGCGAGACCGGGTGGCGACCACCGGAGGTCTTACCCTCACCACCACCGTGCGGGTGGTCGATCGGGTTCATGGCCACACCACGCACGGTCGGGCGAACGCCCTTCCAGCGCATACGGCCGGCCTTGCCCCAGTTGATGTTCGACTGCTCGGCGTTGCCGACCTCGCCGACGGTGGCGCGGCAGCGCGCGTCGACCAGGCGGATCTCACCGGAGGGCATGCGCAGGTGCGCCATCTTGCCCTCACGCGCCAGCAGCTGGATGCCGGAGCCGGCCGAGCGGGCCAGCTTGGCACCGCCGCCGGGACGCAGCTCCACCGCGTGGATGGTGGTACCGACCGGGATGTTGCGCAGCGGCAGGTTGTTGCCCGGCTTGATGTCGGCGCCAGCGCCGTTCTCGATCCGGTCACCCTGCGCGATGCCGCGCGGCGCGATGATGTAGCGCTTCTCGCCGTCCGCGTAGTGCAGGAGCGCGATGCGCGCGGTGCGGTTCGGGTCGTACTCGATGTGAGCGACCTTGGCCGGCACGCCGTCCTTGTCGTGACGACGGAAGTCGATCACGCGGTAGGCGCGCTTGTGACCGCCACCCTGGTGGCGAGCGGTGACACGACCGGCGTTGTTACGGCCGCCCTTGCTGTGCAGCGGGCGAACCAGCGACTTCTCCGGAGTGGACCGCGTGATTTCTACGAAGTCGGCCACGCTGGAGCCACGACGGCCCGGCGTAGTCGGCTTGTACTTGCGGATGCCCATTTGGCTCTCTCGTCCTCGTCCTAATCGACGATCACGATCCCCTGATTCAGGAGACCGGACCACCGAAGATGTCGATGCGGTTGCCCTCGGCCAGCGTCACGATGGCGCGCTTGGTGTCCTTGCGCTTGCCAAAGCCCGTCTTGGAGCGCTTGCGCTTGCCCTGACGGTTGATCGTGTTGACAGCCTCGACCTTGACCGAGAAGACCGCCTCGACGGCCTGCTTGATCTGGGTCTTGTTGGCGCCCGGCGACACGATGAACGTGTACTTGTTCTCGTCGAGAAGGCTGTAGCTCTTCTCGGAGATGACCGGCTTCACCAGGACGTCACGGGGGTCCGTGAACGTCTTGCTCGTAACGTCGCTCATCAGGCGGCGCTCCCTTCGAGCTCGCCCTCAGCGGCAACGGCCTTGGCGGACGCGGCCGGACCGGCCACGAAACGCTCGAAGGCGGCCTGGGTGAAGACCACATCGTCGGAGACGAGCACGTCGTAGGTGTTCAGCTGACCGGCGTCCAGGATGTGCACGTTCGGCAGGTTGCGAGCGGACTTCAGGCCCAGCTCGTCCGCGCGCTCGACGACCAGGAGGACGTTCTTGCGCTCGGTGATCTTGCCGAACAGGCTCTTGGCGGCCTTGGTCGACGGCGCCTCGGTCGCGGTCACGCCGGTGACGACGTGAATGCGGTTGTGGCGGGCCCGGTCGGTGAGCGCACCGCGCAGGGCGGCGGCGATCATCTTCTTCGGGGTCCGCTGCGAGTAGTCGCGCGGCACGGGACCGTGCACGACGCCACCGCCGGCGAACTGCGGCGCACGGGTCGAGCCCTGACGGGCGCGGCCGGTGCCCTTCTGGCGGTACGGCTTCTTGCCGCCACCGCGGACCTCGCCACGAGTCTTGGTCTTGTGGGTGCCCTGACGGGCCGCAGCGAGCTGCGCCACGACGACCTGGTGCATCAGCGGAACGCTGACCTTCGCGTCGAAGATCTCGGCCGGCAGCTCGATGCTGCCGGTCTTGTCGCCAGCCGGCGACAGGATGTCAATGGTGCTCATATCCTTCACAGCCCCTTCGCCGCGGTGCGGACGAGGACGAGGCCGCCGTTCGGGCCCGGGACGGCGCCCTTGATGAGCAGCAGACCCTTCTCCGCGTCGACCGCGTGCACGGTCAGGTTCTGGGTGGTCACACGCTCGTGGCCCATCCGACCGGCCATGCGCAGGCCCTTGAACACACGGCCCGGGGTGGCGCAGCCACCGATGGAACCGGGCGAGCGGTGCTTGCGCTGGGTGCCGTGACCGGCGCCGAGGCCCTTGAAGTTGTGACGCTTCATGACACCGGCGAAGCCCTTGCCCTTGGAGGTGCCGGTCACGTCGACCTTGACACCCGCCTCGAACAGCTCGGCGGTGATCTCCTGGCCCAGGGTGTACTCGGAGGCGTCCGAGGTACGGAGCTCGACCAGGTGGCGGCGCGGGGTGACACCGGCCTTGGCGAAGTGGCCCGCGAGGGGCTTGTTCACCTTGCGGGGGTCGATCTCGCCGAAGCCGATCTGGACGGCGTCGTAGCCGGCCGGGCTGTCGGCGGTGTGGACCTGGGTCACGACATTCGGCCCAGCCTTGACGACGGTCACCGGGACGACCCGGTTGTTCTCGTCCCAGACCTGGGTCATGCCGAGCTTCTCGCCCAGGATGCCCTTAATCTGCTTAGCCATCTTCGGTGCGCCTCTCAGAGCTTGATCTCGATGTCGACGCCAGCCGGCAGGTCGAGACGCATCAGCGAGTCAACCGTCTTCGGCGTGGGGTCGAGGATGTCGATCAGACGCTTGTGAGTACGCATCTCGAAGTGCTCGCGCGAGTCCTTGTACTTGTGCGGCGAGCGGATGACGCAGTACACGTTCTTCTCAGTGGGCAGCGGCACCGGGCCCGCGACCTGCGCACCAGTACGGATCACCGTCTCGACGATCTTCTTCGCCGAGGAGTCGATGACCTCGTGGTCGTAGGCCTTGAGCCGGATGCGGATCTTCTGTCCCGCCATGGCTACTCAGTAGTCCTTTGTCCTTAGTCACTGCACGACCCACATCCGACCCCCGCGCTCGGGCGTGTCGCACTCGCGCTTGCAAAAAACCGGCGAATAACTCGTCGGTTTCAAACTTTCGGGGTGGGGGGAGCCGGGTCGAGGCCCCGCACACGCTTCCCGGAAGATTCCCGTACTTTCGCCCCGCAGCTGCCGTGGCGTAGAACTCACGCTTGACGGCCATCACGGGAACGACGAGTACATGGGACTCGCTTCCGGTCCTCCCGGCGGGAGGCGCGCAGCATCGGCACTCAACCGAGCAACTTGGACATACTGCCACATGGAGCAGCCCGGATGCCAATCGGGGCCGGTGAGGCGCTCCTCACCGGCCCCGAGGGGGTGACGACCCCGGTCAGTCCCTGCGCCAGAGCACCCAGCCCCGGTCCTTGTTGTACGTCGCGACGTGCCAGCCCGGCTGCGGGTTCGGCCAGCTGTCCGCCGGCGCGACGTCCTTGCCGAGGGACACCAGGAACGCCGTGGCCTTCTCCGGCGGGGTGTTGCCGCCCTTCACGTTGTCCGACCAGACCCGGCCCCAGTACACCTCGTAGGCCATCGCCATCCGGGTGTCCCAGTCGAGGTCCCAGTCCAGCACCACGTTGTCGCCCTTGCGCAGGCCCGCCTCCTTGGCCACGCCCACCGCCTGGTACTTGCGGAACTTGGCGTGCGGCTCGGAGACGTTGTCGGTGATGACGACCGTCGCGTAGGCGGCGAACAGAGCGAGGCAGCCCACCACCGCGGCGACCACCCGCCGCCCCCCGGCCACCCGCAGCAGCAGGCAGGCTGCCAGCACCGCCAGCGCGCCGAAGCTCGTCCGGATCATGTGCAGGCCGTCCCAGGTGGAGGCCAGGAACATCGCGTCCGGCACCGTCCACGGGCTGATCCACAGCTTGAGCGCGGCACCCGCGTACGCGCCGACCGACAGCTGGATGACCCCGATCGCCACCGTGCCGACCAGCGCCATCCACAGCAGCGCCCGGACCCCGGCCCGGAACAGCGCGGCCAGGCCGACCACCAGGAACAGCGGCACCAGCACCGCGCAGTAGCGGGCGTACACCCAGTTGTCGATCCGGTCGTTGTCCGCCAGGCCGGCCGCGGAGGCCAGCGCGGTGCCGAACAGCATGGCCACCATGGTGAAGGCCACCACCCGCTCGGCCACCGTGTACCGGCGCCGGAACACCACCACCGCGCACAGCACCAGGGCGATCGCCCCGAAGCCGTACGTGGAGGTCATGAAGTACCACAGCTGCCCGAAGGTGCGGGCGATGATCGTGCCGATGTACTTGCTGTCCTCGAGGTTCTCGAAGACCTTGTTGCCGACGGTGCTCGGCGGCACGTCCTTGAACTGGTTCTCGACGAAGGCCGCCAGCAGCTTCGAGCCCAGGTACGACACCCCGAGCCCGCCGGCGCCGGCCAGCGTGGCGAGCCGCGGCGCCCAGCCGGTCGCCAGCACCACGACCAGGACCAGCGCGGTCAGCGCCACGACCACGCCGCCGCGGTCGTGGGTGGCCATGGTGTAGCCGGCCGCCAGGCCCATCCCCGCCGCGTACAGCGCGCGGCGGCGCGTCGTGCCGGGCGAGAGCCAGGCGTGCATCGCGATCAGCCAGGCCAGCAGGAGCACCGGCAGCACGGTGTCCGACATGACGAACTGGGAGTAGAAGACCACCGGCGGCACCAGCGCCACCGCGGTGCCGACCAGGTACGCGTGCGGCCGGGACAGGCCCACCCGGCGCGCCGCCGCCACCGCGAGCGGGAACACCAGCGCGTTGAGCAGCGCGTTGATGCCCATGATCAGGTGGTACGCGGTGGCCGGGTTGTCGGCGATCCGCAGCGCCGGCGAGATCAGCAGCGGGTACCCGCCGGGGATCACCACCCCGACCGGCATCTCGGTGGTCGGCCGGCCGGCCAGCACCCGCGCGATCACCAGGTACGAGTCCTCGTCGGCGTGCACCGACGGGAAGTAGTTGTGGATCGACAGCGCCAGGCGGAAGAGCACCTGTGCGCCGTACCCGAGCAGCAGGACCGCCGGCCAGAACCAGCGGTGGGCGGCGAGCACCCGCAACCGGGCCGGCACGGCCGGGGTCCGGGTGTCGGGCGCGTCGGTGCCGCCGTCCTCACCCCGGCCCGGCCCGTCGGACGTGTGGGCAGAGTCGATCAGCGGCTGCACCGAGACACTTCCCTACTTGTGTGAGTTGACGATCTCGTCATGGCCGGCTCCGGACGGCGCGCCACGGTTCCTGCCACCACTCGTCGAAGCGCATCGGCAGTGTGCCACGCAGCCGTCGGCCGGAGCCAACGCGCACCACCCCCCTGGACGACAACGCCCTGTTCGGGAACGGCGGTTCAGCCCGTGCTCCACCGCCGAGCGCGGTGCTGGCAGAATCGCGGTGTCCGGCCACCGAAACCACACACCGCCTCCGCACCGAACCGCTGCGGGAAGCAGAAGGACCGAACAGTGACGACCAGCGTCCAGCCCGCCCCCTCGCCGGGCAGGCATCAGGGCATACCGCCCAGTCAGGGGAGACGGGCAGCCGCCCTCCGCCTCCCCGCCGTCCTCTGGACCGCGGAGATCCTGACCGCGGCCGCGGCAGCGCTGTTCATGACCGGGCTGGCGTGGACCGTCCACCTGAACCCGATGTCGAGGATCGGCCAGGTCAGCGGTCTCGCCGCGCTCCAGCTCCGGCTCCTGCTGGTGCTCGGCGTCGTCGTCCTCGTCCTGGTGCCGGCCATGCGGCGCTGGGCGGAGCTCCCGGTGCGGTTCGCCGCCGCCGCGGTCGCCGGCCTGTCCTCCGGCGTCCTGGCCGCCGGCGTCTCGCTGGCGCTGCGCGACACCAACTGGCCGCTGTACGCCCAGCAGGGCGACTCCGGCAGCCTGCAGGCCTGGGTCGGCGCCCTGTTGGACGGCAAGTCCCTCGACGGCGCCTACCCGCCGCTGTTCCCGCACATCGTCGCCTTCATCACCGAGTACGTCACCCACGGGCAGGTCGGCTACGCGCTGAAGATCGCCGACCTGGTGTTCGTCGCGCTGCTCGGCCCGCTCGCCTACCTGTCCTGGCGCCTGCTGCTGCCCCCGCTCTGGGCGCTCGGCATCGGCGTCACCGCCGCGCTGCCGATGGCGCAGCCGTACAAGCCGTACACCACCTTCGTGCTCGTCGCCTTCCTCCCCCTGGTGGCGAAGCTGATGCAGCTCCTGCAGCGCGCGCCGGAGCTCTCGCGCCGCACCGCCGCCGTCCGGGGCGCCGTGCTCGGCCTGGGGATCGGGCTGCTGTTCCTCCTCTACTCCGGCTGGTTCGTGTGGTCCGCCGCCGGAGTGGTGGTGCTCACCGCGGTGCTGCTGCTGCGGGCCCGCCGGACCGGTGGGACGCCCGGCCTGCTCAACGCCCTCTCCGCGATCGGCGCCGCCGGCGCGGTCTTCCTGCTCGTCGCCGGTACCTACCTGGTCCGGCTGCTCGGTTCCGCCGGCAGCACCGTCGACCGCTACTGCTACTTCGACACCTACACCGAGCCGACCTACTTCGCGATGTGGCGCGACGACCTCCCCGGCACCGACGGCCAGAGCACCTGGCCGGTCCCCGGTGAGATCGGCGGGGTCGGCCTCTTCACGATCCTGCTGCTGGTCGGCCTGGGCGTGGCACTGGCCCTCGGAATCGGCCGGGCCACCGTGCTGACCGCCGCCGCCTGCACCGCGAGCGCCCTGCTGATGCGCTACTGGTACGCCTCCCACATGGAGCGCGACCAGGCCGTCATGCTCTACCCGCGCACCAGCGCGCAGCTGCTCTACTGCCTGCTCGTCCTCGTCGGCCTGGCGTGCTACCTGATCGTCCGCCGCCGTCAGAGCGCCCCCGCGGCGTCCTCCGCCGCCGGACCGGCCGAGGAGGCCGGCCGCCGGCTCCCGCTGCGGCTCAACCCGCGCGGCGTGGCCATCGGCGCCGTCTGCTCGCTGGGCCTGCTCTTCGGCATGGCCGGCTCCGCCACCGCCAGCAAGTACATGCCCGACCCGCACTGGGGCCCGGGCGCGCTGGCCTGGATAGCGCAGAGCACCGCCGACACCGAGGGGCACTGCTCGCGCTACGCGCCCAACGGGGAGTGCAAGCAGCCGAGGGACATCAGCGACCTGCTCGTGCCGGTGCCCGACACCGGGAAGCTGATGTGCCCGAAGGTCAACCCGTACCCGCCGCGGCAGCCCGACCCGATGGGCCCCAAGGACAACGGGCTCAACTGACCCGCCGCGGGGCGGCCCCCGCAACGGCACTGGGCCGGTACTCCGAGTTCGGAGTACCGGCCCAGTGCCGTACCTGTCAGGGCTCGCGAGCGGTCAGTGCCGCTCTCCCCCGGTCAGCGCGTGGCGGACCAGGACCTTGGCGCCGGCCCGCTGGCCGCGCTTCAGCGCGCCCGGCAGCATGGTCAGCGCGTGCAGACGGGAGGCGCTGCGGAACCGGGCCGCCCGGGCGGCCTTCGGCCAGCCGCGGGCGTCCATCCGCTCCGCCACCGCGTTGAAGTACCGTTCCGCCTCGGTGAACCGGGTGCCGGAGAAGGCCTGCACCGAGGACTCGCTGACGGCGTGCCGGCGGTACTGGAAGACGACGGTGGTGTTGTCCACCATCATCTGCTCCCCGCGCTCCAGCAGGTCGACGACCAGGGCCAGGTCCTGGATCACCGAGTACTCGTCCCGGAAGTTGACCGCGCGCAGCGCCTCGCCCCGCCAGCAGATCGACGGGAAGTAGAGCCAGTTGCCGCGCAGCACGCTCGCGGCCAGCTCCTCGCCGCCCATCAGCCGCCGGCCCTTGACGGTCGGCGCGTAGATCTTCTCCTTGACGTTGTCCGCCAGGCCGGAGCGGCTGACCTCGCCGCTGCCGTCGATGACCTCGACGCCCGGCTGGACCATGCCCAGGTCCGGGTTCGCCTTGAGGATGCCCCGGACGGTCTCCAGGTAGTGCGGGTGCAACAGGTCGTCGCAGCCCATGATGACCACGTGGTCGGCCGTGGACAGCTCCACGCACTTCTGGAAGTTCTTGGTGATGCCGAGGTTCTGCTCGTTGCGCAGGTAGCTCACCCGGTCGTCGCCGAGCTCGGCGAACCAGCCCGGGACGTCCGGCTCCTTGCCGTCGTCGATGACGGTCAGCCGGAAGTCCCGGTCGGTCTGCCCGAGGATGCTCCGGACCGCGGCCTGCATCAGTGCCACGTCGCCGTAGTACGGCAGCATGAACTCGAAGGTGGCCACGCGATCAGGCCTTGCTGCGGTCGACCGGAGCCGAGACCGGCAGGTCCAGGTCGAAGCGCTCCTCGTTCAGGCGGGCACCCTCGTTGATGGCCACGGTGCGCGCCAGGTCCGTGAGCTTCTTCTCCAGCGAGCGGAAGCGCAGGAAGGTGTTCAGGGTCAGGAAGCCCATCCCCAGCACCATCACGTACAGCACCAGGTCGGTGCCGCGGCCGACGCCGAGCTGGTGGGCCAGCCAGGTCACGTCGGTGGGACGCAGCACCGCGTAGATGTTCACGACCACGAAGACCGAGAACGCGATGCGCTTCCAGGCGCGGGTGTTGGCACGGTCCCAACGCCGGATGAACATGAAGGCGAGAGTGACCGAGCCGAGAATGAGAACCAGCTGGATCCAGAAGAATTTCATCGGCGGCTACGCTCCCGCAGCGAGATGTCGAAGATGATGTTGACGCCGTTGATCAGGGACTGACCCTTGGCGCGAGAGTAGTCGGTGTACAGGATGTCCACCGGGAGCTCGGCGACCCGGAGGTCCGAGCCGGCGAGGAAGCTGACGATCTCCGACGCGTGCGCCATGCCGTTCATGGTGATCCGCAGCCGGCCGGCGGCCTCGCGGTTCAGCACGCGCAGGCCGTTGTGGGCATCGGTCAGCTTGAGCTTGCGAGCGGTCGGGCTGACGGTCGCCGCGGTGCGCAGGACGACCCGCTTGATCCACGGCACCTGGCCGTTCTGCTCGATGAAGCGCGAACCGAGGACGACGTCCGTGTCGCCCTCCCGCAGCAGTGCGACCATCTTCTCGACGTCGCCGGTCTGGTGCTGGCCGTCGGCGTCGAAGGTGGCGAAGTACTTGGCGCCCGGCTGGGCCAGGGCGTAGGCGAGGCCGGTCTGGAGAGCGGCACCCTGACCGAGGTTGACCGGGTGGCGCACCAGGTGCGCGCCGGTCTCCATGATGTGCTTGGCCGAGTCGTCGCCGCTGCCGTCATCGACCACCACGATGTTCGGGAACGTCTTTCGCGCCCCCTCCACAACGTCGGCGATCACCTGGCCCTCGTTGTAGGCCGGGATCACCAGCCAAACATCGTCGTACTGGGACACGGAGGCTCCATGAATGGGGTCTGGCCCGCGCTGCTGCGCGGCGATCTGTAGGTGAGGGGCGGACACGGTCAGTCACCGGCCGTCCGGCTGCTCAACACCGCGGCGTTCGGGTCCCCCGACTGCTGGACGGGGCCGGCGGCGTTCGTCGCCGAACGGGCGAAACTCTGCCTCAGCACCGCCAGCATACCGAGGACGGTGGCCACCGAACCCGCCGTGTACGCGATGACCACACGGGTGGACACCTCGCCCGGCATGAAGGTGACCCCGGCGAGGACCACGGTGCCGACCGCCCAGCAGAGCAGCTGAAGGTTGTGCCGCTTGAATACCATCAGCGCCTGGCCGAGCACCATCGCGAACATGTACGCCACGGTTCCGGCGGACATCCAGAAGAAGTCGAGGCAGCCGAGCACCGGCTTGGCGCCGAACAGCACCTGGATCAGCCAGGGGCCGAGGGCGACCGCCGGGATCCCGCCGAGCACGCCGAGCGCACCGACGACGGCGCCGATCTTCTTGAGCATCCCGGTGAACGCGGCCCGGTCCCCGACCGCGATCGCGGCGGAGAGGCCGCTCAGCAGCGAGGCCTGCAGCGAGCCGAAGACGAACAGCGGCACCCGGGCCAGCACCAGCGCGTTCAGCAGCGCGGCGATCAGCGCGGAGTCGGTGGGCGCGAGCAGCTTGGTGCTCACCACGGCCGCGTTCACCACGACCTGCGAGAGCAGCGTCGAGCAGATCAACAGGCCGAGGCCGGAACAGAGTTCGGACCAGCCGACCTGCTCGCCGGGCTTCACCGCGCGCAGCAGCGGCGGCAGCGTGACGATCGTGGCGATGATCGGCGCGACGGCCAGGATCAGGCTGAACGCGAGCGCCGAGTGCACCCCGGCCACACCGCAGGCGAAGGCCAGGCCGATCCGCAGGCCGCCGTCCAGACCGAGCTGGGTGCCGTAGGCGCCGAAGCGGCCGAGGCCGGCCAGCACGCCGCGGGTGAGGTAGCAGACGGCCATGCCGGTGAAGGCCCCGCCGAGCGCCAGCACCAGCGAGCGGTCGCCGTGGAACATCGACCGGGCGATCGGGCCGGAGCCGGCGGCGAGGGCCGCCAGGACGACCCCGAGGATCCCCGCGGTGAGCAGGGTCGCCCGGCGCAGCACCGGCGCGGCGCCGTGGCCGAGCGCCGCGCGCGCCGCGACGATCCGGGTGAGCTCCTGCTCGATCGGGAAGAAGACGCCGATGCCGACGGACATCACGATCGTCCACAGCAGCGAGACGTTCGCCATGTCGTCGACGGACAGGCTGTGGCCCGCCACTCCGAGGTGGATGTAGGAGGCGGCGCCCAATACGACGGTGCCGCCGGCCACCGCCAGGGTTCCCGGCGGTAGCGCGGCAGCCACCTTCGTCAGTGCGTTCTTCACTGAGGTCTGTCGCTCTCCGTGGTCCGGGCCGTGGCGGCCAGTTCGGCGAAGACGGGGCGGGCCAGGGCCTCGGCCAGCATGGCGCGCCACTCGGGCAGAGGCGCCAGCCCGGCGGCGGCCCAGCGGTCGTGGGCCAGCACGCTGAAGGCCGGCCGGACGGCCGGGCGCACGAAGGCCTCCGACGTGGTCGGGCGGATCCGCTCCCGGTCCAGCCCGCTCAGCGCGTAGGTCTCACGGGCCAGTCCGCACCAGGTGGTCCGGCCGCTCGCGGTGCCGTGGTAGACCCCGGCCGGGGCCTGTCCGGCGAGCGCGGCGCGGCCGAGCTCAACCAGGCGGCCGGCCAGCGCGTACGACCAGGTCGGCTGGCCGTGCTGGTCGTCCACCACGTCCAGGGTGTCCCGCTGGGCGGCGAGCTTGAGCATGGTGGCCACGAAGTTCGGGCCGTGCTCGCCGTACAGCCAGGCGGTGCGCACGACGTAGCCGCGCTCGGGGAGCAGTTCGGCGACGGCCCGCTCCCCCACCAGCTTGCTGCGGCCGTACGCGTTCACCGGGGCCGTCGGGGCGTCCTCCGGGCAGGGCTCGGTGGCGTCGCCCGGCAGGACGTAGTCGGTGGAGACGTGCAGCAGCCGCGCGCCGGTCTTGGCGCAGGCCGCGGCGAGGTGGCGCACACCGGTGCCGTTGACGGCGGTGGCGGCCTCCTCCTCGCTCTCCGCGGCGTCGACGTTCGTCCAGGCGGCGCAGTTGACCACGATGTCGTGGCCCTCGACGGCGGCCAGGACGGCCGCCGCGTCGGTGATGTCGAGGTCCGCCCGGCGCAGCGCGGTGACCTCGGCGGACCCGTCGGCGCCCAGCACCGACAGCAGGTCCTGCCCGAGCATCCCGGCCGCGCCGGTGACCAGCCAGCGCACGGGCGCGGCGGCGTTCGCGGTCACTTGGCCAGGGCCGCCTTCTGCTTCAGCGGCTCCCACCAGGCGCGGTTCTCGCGGTACCACGCGATGGTCGCGGCGAGGCCGTCCTCGAAGCGGACCTGCGGCTCGTAGCCGAGCTCCTCACGGATCTTGCTGATGTCGATCGAGTAGCGGAGGTCGTGGCCCTTGCGGTCCTCGACGTGCTCGACCATGTCCCAGCCGGCGCCGGCGGCCTCCAGCAGCAGGCCGGTCAGCTCCTTGTTGGTCGCCTCGGTGCCGCCGCCGATGTTGTAGACCTCGCCCGCGCGGCCGTTGCGCATGACCAGCTCGATGCCCCGGCAGTGGTCCGAGACGTGCAGCCAGTCGCGGATGTTGCCACCGTCGCCGTACAGCGGCACCTTCTTGCCGTCGATCAGGTTGGTGGTGAACAGCGGGATGACCTTCTCCGGGAACTGGTAGTGCCCGTAGTTGTTGGAGCAGCGGGTCACCACGACGTCCATGCCGTGGGTGCGGTGGTAGGCCAGCGCCAGCAGGTCGGAGGAGGCCTTGGAGGCCGAGTACGGGGAGTTCGGCTCCAGCGGCCAGGTCTCGGTCCAGGAGCCCTCGTTGATCGAGCCGTACACCTCGTCGGTGGAGATGTGCACGAAGCGGCCGACGCCGTGCTTGCGGGCCGCGTCCAGCAGGACCTGGGTGCCGACGACGTTGGTCAGCACGAACGGGCCCGCGCCGGCGATCGAACGGTCCACGTGGGACTCGGCGGCGAAGTGCACCACCACGTCGTGGCCCGGCATGACCTGGTCGACCGCGTCCGTGTCGCAGATGTCGCCCTGGACGAAGGTGTAGCCCGGGTGGTCGGCCACCGGGGCCAGGTTCTCCAGGACACCCGAGTAGGTGAGCTTGTCAAAGACCGTGATCCGGGCGTTCTCGTCAGCCCCGAGGAGCTGACGGACGAACTCCGAACCGATGAACCCGGCGCCGCCGGTCACGAGGATGCGCATAATGCGCGTAGTCTACCGCCGCCCGAACGCCCTCCCGACCCGGCCCCTCCCGCGTTCACGGATCTCGAATAGGGTGCACCCATGCGTGGAATCCTCCTGGCCGGCGGCACCGGCTCGCGGCTGTGGCCCCTGACCCGTGCGGTGTCGAAGCAGCTCCTCCCGGTCTTCGACAAGCCGATGATCTACTACCCTCTCTCGACCCTGGTGATGGCCGGGATAAGCGAAATCCTGATCATCACCACCCCGAACGACCGGGACCAGTTCGAACGGCTGCTGGGCGACGGTTCCCAGTTCGGCCTGAAGCTCGAGTACGCCGTCCAGGAGAAGCCCGAGGGCATCGCCCAGGCCTTCGTGCTCGGCGCGGACTTCATCGGCGACGAGCCGGTGGCCCTGATCCTCGGCGACAACATCTTCCACGGCACCGGCCTGGGCACCGCGCTCACCGAGCACTCCGACATCAAGGGCGGCCGGGTCTTCGCCTACCCCGTGGCCGACCCGACCGCGTACGGCGTGGTCGAGTTCGACGAGACCGGCCAGGTCATCTCCATCGAGGAGAAGCCGGCCGAGCCCAAGTCCCGTTACGCCGTCCCCGGCCTGTACTTCTACGACAACCGGGTCGTCGAGATCGCCCGCACCCTGAAGCCGAGCGCCCGCGGCGAGCTGGAGATCACCGCCGTCAACGACGCGTACCTGCGCACCGGCGACCTGCACGTGACGATCCTCGACCGCGGCACCGCGTGGCTGGACACCGGCACGTTCGTGTCGATGGTCCAGGCCTCGGAGTTCGTCCGGGTCATCGAGGAGCGCCAGGGCTTCAAGATCGGCTGCATCGAGGAGGCCGTCTGGCGGGCCGGGCTGATCGACGACGCCCAGCTGCGCGAGCTCGCCGAGCCGCTGCTGAAGAGCGGCTACGGCCAGTACCTGGTGGCCCTGCTCGACGAGGCGGCCGCCAAGTGAAGTTCCGTGAGCTCTCCATCGAGGGCGCCTTCGAGATCACCCCTCAGGTCCACGGCGACGCCCGCGGCCACTTCACCGAGTGGTACCGCTTCGACCTCCTCGCCGAGGTCGTCGGCCACCCGCTGGACCTGGCCCAGGCCAACCTGTCGCTCTCCGCCAAGGACGTCGTCCGCGGCATCCACTTCGCCGACGTCCCGCCCGGTCAGGCCAAGTACGTGGCCTGCACCCGCGGCGCGGTGCTGGACGTCATCGTCGACCTGCGGGTCGGCTCGCCGAACTTCGGCAAGTGGGAGTTCGTCCGGCTGGACGACACCGAGCGCAAGGCCGTCTACATCCCGGAGGGCCTCGGCCACGGCTTCTGCGCCCTGACCGACGACGCCACGCTGACCTACCTCTGCTCGGCGACGTACAACCCGACCGGCGAGCACGGCGTGCACCCGCTGGACCCGGAGCTCGGCATCGAGTGGCCGACCGACGCCCCGCAGCTCTCGGCCCGCGACGCGGTGGCGCCCTCCCTCTCGGAGGCGCTGGCCACCGGCCTGCTGCCGGACTACGAGGCCTGCAAGGCCTACACGGAGTCGCTGAGGCAGCGGTAACGGCGGAAGCCGGCCCACAGCGGAGGGGGCGCCGACCTGGGCGGTGTCGAGCACCTCGGCCCAGATCTCGGCGATCAGGGTCTCGGTCCCGCCCTCGGGTTCGACGTGTCCGGC
>NZ_JBEZUT010000039.1:0-37867 GCF_040636595.1 Kitasatospora sp. NPDC036755 | reverse complement strand
CCACCGTTATCTACCCGCAACCCGCAACACTCTTCCCCTCCCCCCCGCTCTTCCGTTGTGTGCCTCGGTCGGCCGCCCACCCACCCCCCCGGGGGGCAGGGCCCGCCGGGCCGGCAGGGTCCCCGTCCGCAGGCGGGCCGCCGCGGCGGCGCGGCGCGCCGGATCGAAGCTCAGCAGGCCGTCGACGAGCTCCGCCGCCGGGTGCCCGGGATCCGGGAGGGCGGCGCGCAGGCAGGCCAGGGTGCGGTCGCGGTTGGTCGCCGGGTCCGGGTCGATGACCACCGGGTCGAGCCCGGTGAGGGCGTGGTGCAGGGTGGCGCCGAGCGCGTAGTGGTCCTCGGTGGGGTCCTCGCCGGTGGCGCCCGGCAGGCCGTACCCGGCGGTGCTGCCCGGCGGGCGGCGGCCGGCCAGGGCGCTCACGCCGAAGTCGACCAGGGCGGGCCGGCCGTCCCGGTCGAGCACCACGTTGGCCGGTTTGAGGTCGCAGACCACCACGCCGCGCGCGTGCACCGCGTCCAGCACCCGCAGCAGCCGGCGTGCCAGCGTCCACCAGTCCCGTCCGCCCGCGGCACCGGCGTCGGCGGCTGCCGGGCCCTCCGCGCCGTACGGGCCGGAGGTGAGCACCTCGCGGCGCAGGTCGATCCGCCCGCAGGCGGTGCTGACCAGGTACTCGTCGGTGCCGTGCCGGAAGTAGTCGACCACCGCGGGCACGCCGGGGACCCCGGCCAGTGCGTCGAGCACCCGGTGCTCGTGCCGCAGCCGGCCCCGCGCGTCGGTGCCGTCGCCGTCCTCGGCGACGAAGGCCCGGGCCTGTTTGACCACCACCTCGCGCCCGGTGGCGAGTTGGACCGCCCGGTAGACGTGGCCGCTCGGCGCGCGGGTGATGCCCGCGGTGATCCGGTAGCGGCCGGCGCCGATCCGGGTGGTCGCCGGGCGGGCGGGGCCGCCGGGCGTTTCGAACGGGTCGCCGGCCCACGGCGGTCGGCGGTAGCGGGCCTCGGCCAGGCCGGGGAACAGCGAGCCGTCCGGGCCCGTCATGCCGGCCCGGGCCTCGTCGTCGGTGACCCGGAACGGCCCGTAGCGGTAGTGCACCGGCGCGTCCGGCCGGACGCGCCGGTCGCTGACCACGGCCGGGCCGTCCCAGCCGGCCAGTACCTGAGCCAACTCCGTTCCCAGCGCGCGGACTTCCTCTGGTCGGGGGTAGACCGTGACGGCCTTGCCGACGGCGGCGGCGCCGCACCGGCCGCTGTTCAGCTCGTGGAGCGCCACCGCGCTGACCGCGAACTTCACGTCGCAGACCCGGCCGAGCAGGATCGGGAGCACCGTGTCCAGCAGCGCCGCGAACCCGTCCGGACGGGCGGACAGGTGCAGTTTCCAGCCGTGGGCGAGTTCCGGCATCCTCGGGTCCCGCAGGTACCACCACTGGCCGTCGGTGCGCAGCGGGCGGCGGGGGCCGGGCGCCCGGGCGGCCAGGTCCTCGGCCCTGCGCCGCAGTTCCTCACCCGGCGCTTCGGGCGCGGGGTCCGGCTGCCGGGCCGGCGCTTCGCTCCGGCCGGTCTCAGCGTCCCTCCGCCGGGCCGCCGCCTCCGGACGGCGGGCCCCGGCGGAGCCGGGGTCGGGTGGTGCGTTCATGGTTCCGTCCTCCCCCGGTCCACCGTGGTCCGCCGTCCGTCGGGATCCGGGTGGATCAGGAGTTGAACTCACAGGGGAAGCGGGTCGGGACGTAGGTCACCCACGGGTCGGCGAGGCAGGCGACCGGGGTGAGGTCGGCGTCGAGCTCGTCCTCGAAGCGGATGGCGTCCTCGTCGATCTCCAGCAGGCCGGCGTCGCGAATGTCGGTCATCAGGGCACTCATGGGGGCCTCCCAATGATTGGGGTCGATGGATCCTGCGCGCTGAGCGGGCTCATGCTAGTCAGCCCCTCGGGGCCGGGACAGAGCGCTGACGGACGCGCCGGATCGGATACGACAAAGGGCGGTTCCGTTTGTGGACGCCGGAGTCCCCCGCCCTCGGCGGGGGCACCCGCGAGGGCCGGTCGGCCCCGGGACCGGTCAGCCCCGGAGGCGGCGGGCCCGGAGGTACTCGCGGGCGAGCAGGCGCAGCGCCGCGGGCTTGGCCGGGCTCGCCGAGCGGCGCAGCAGGGCGCCGAGATCGGCGCGGGCGGCGGCGCCGGTGAGCTCCTCCACGCCGACGATGCAGCGGACCATCGGCCGGTGGGCGGGCGGCACCCGGTCGATGACGGCCCGGCCCTCGGCGAGGGTCCGGTCGGCCCGGCCGAGCAGGTCGGCGAGCAGCGCCCGGACGGCGGGCAGGTCGCGGCCCCGTTCCAGGTCGGCGCGGGTGACGCCGTGCTCCGCGAGGGTCTGCACGGGGACGGTCAGCCGGCCGTCGGCGAGGTCCTCGGCGAGGTCGTTGACGAAGTCCAGCCGCTGGCTGCCGTCGATGAAGGTGCGGCAGGCGGCGCGGTAGTCGCCCTGGTCGCCGTCCGGTCCGATCAGGGCGGCGACCACCATGAAGGCGGGCAGTGAGTAGCCGTCGACGTAGGCCTGGTAGTCCTCCTCGGTGGCGAAGCCGGTGAAGTCCAGGTCGGCTCCGGCCGCGGCGAGGAAGTCCGGCACCCGGTCCCGCAGGACGGGGTGGGCGCCGGCGCTGTGCAGCAGGGGGCGCAGCTCCGGGTCGTCGGTGCGGCCGGCGGTGAGGCTGTCGGCGACCTTCCGCTGCCAGTGGGCGGACGCCGCCCGGCGTTCGGCGAGCGGGCCGCTGTCGAGCAGGGTGTCGGTGCGGTGCATGAAGGCGGCGGCGGCGATCACGTGCGGGACCATCGGGGCGGGCAGCAGCAGCTCGGTGGCGAGCGCGACCTCCCGCTTGTACCGGGCGACGAGCTCCCGCTGCCGGCCGTAGTCGGCCCGCAGCCCGGCCTCCCGTATGCCGGCCGCGTCCAGCGCCCGCTCCCACCTGCCCACTCGGTCCACCCCATCGTTCGTTCGACGGGGACCGAGCGTAGCCGGTGGGAGCGGCGGCACCTATTCGGGCCCGGTCGCGCGCCGGCCCTGCACCGGCCGTCGCCGCCGGCCGTCGCCGACGGGCATCGCCGCCGGTCCGCGCCCCGGGCCGGGTGCCCGGTGTCAGCGCTGGCGGATCGTGGCGAAGCCGCAGGCCGGGGTGCAGAGGGTGACGATGCCGCTGTAGCGGTAGGTGGTCCGGCCCCGGGTGACGCTGTGCACGGTGTGCTTCTCCCGCAGGTTGGGTTCCCGGCAGCGCGGGCAGGCGGCGCCGACCGGGTCTCCCCACGGACGGTTCGGGTTGAGCTTGACGGCGGAGACGACCAGCAGGAGGGCGGCCACGCCCGCGCCGCCGAAGCCGATCACCCGCCACGTGCCGTTCCCGGACTCCCGGCGGTCGATCATCTCGTCGTAGGAGTAGGTGCCCCCGCCGCCGTGGTTGGACCAGATCCGGCACTGGCTGTGCCGGGTCATGGTCGTGCCGTCGCAGGTCGGCGCGGAGTTCGGGTCCGCCTTGCCGACCACCAGCGCGAGGAAGAAGCCGAGCGCGATCAGCAGGCCGAACACGACCACGGCGACGGTTCGGCTGCGCCCGGTGTGCAGCCGTTTGCGCTCGTTGTACGCCGTATCGATCACAGCCTGGGCCGTGTTGCCGCCGTCGACCGCCACTGCTGTTCCCCCGTTGTCCGCGTCGCCCCTCCGGCCCGGGTCCCGGGCCGGATGCCCCCCGGCCGTCCGGGGGGCGAGACGAACCCACCACGAACGACGACCGCCTGTACGGGACTTGGTACGTTCTTGACCTTTCTCCCGCCCGCCGCACCGACCGGCTGCCCGCACCGACCGGCTGCCCGCCGCGCCGGTCGTCCGCCGCGCCGGCCGTCCGTCCGTCCGCCGCGTCAGTCCGCCACCGCGACCGAGTCCAGGTAGGCGGCCGCCCTGGCCGGGTCGAAGTACCACTCCTCCAGGTCCGCCGGGTCGTTGAAGGCGTTGGCGAACCGGTGCGCCACGGCGGGCAGTTCGCCCCCGGCGGCGAGGAGCTGGAGGACGCGCGGGGGCGGCGGGGCGAGCAGTTCGTTGCTCCAGGTGGTGGCGGGGGCGGCAATCCGCCAGAAGCCGTCGAAGGCCCCCTGCTGGAAGGCCCGGTCGAAGGGCTTGTCGCCGTGGGCGAGGATCGCCTCCAGGTAGACGGCCGCGCACTTGGCGGCGTTGTTGGAGCCCTGGCCGGCGATCGGGTCGTTGAGGACGACGACGTCCGCGACGCCCAGCACCGTTCCGCCGCCGGGCAGTTCGCCGACCGGGTGGCGCACCGCCGGGGTGAAGCGTCCGGCCAGGGTGCCGCCGGCGTCGGTGAGTTCGACGCCGGCGCGGGTGCGGTCGTACTCCCACGGGGTGAAGGCCTTCATCAACTCCAGGGTCACCCGCAGGTGTTCGGCCGGGTCGCGGATCCCGTCGAAGGCGTCCGCCGGGCCGCCGGGCAGGGCCTCCCAGATCATGATGTCGCAGGGCCCGGCCTCGGTCAGCGCCGGCACCATGAAGAGCTCGCCGACGCCCGGCACCAGGTTGCAGCGCACCGCCGGGTAGTCGTGCTCGGGGCGCGGCCCGAGGCCGTGCACGTAGCTGGCCGCCAGCGCGCGCTGCGGCCGCTCGTACGGGGAGCGCTCGTGGTCGCGCTCGAACAGGGAGGCCAGTGCGCCCTTTCCGGAGGCCACCAGCACCAGGTCGTAGGAGCCGACCAGGTTCTGCAGGTCGGCCGCGGTCACCTGGCGCAGCTCGACCCGCCCGCCGCGTTCGGCGAACAGCTCGAGCCACGCGGACATCTTCAGTCGCTGGTCGACGGACTGCGCGCAGGCGTCCAGCCGCCCCACCCAGTCGATCGCGCGCGCCGGCTCCGGCCCGGCGACCGACACCCCGAGGCCCTCGATCTGCGGGGCCCGGTCGGCCCACAGGTCCAGGCCGAGGGCCCGCTCGGTGCGCAGCGCGGAGTCGAACATGCACTGGCTGGACATGACCCGCCCGCCGCGCACCTCCTCCGGGCCGCGGTCGGTCAGCACCGTCACGTCGTAGCCGTGCGCCTGCAGCCCCAGCGCCAGTTGGAGTCCGGCCTGCCCGGCGCCGACGATCAGAACTCTGCGCATCGCCCCTGCTCTCCTGGTGGTCGTCCCGCACGGCCGCCCGGACGGCCCGGCCGTCTCCGGTCTGCTCTACCAGTCATCCCCTCGCCCGTCCACGGGCCGGACGCACCTCCGCGCGGCGACCGTCACCGCGGACCGGGCACGGCGGGGCGGTCCTCAGCCCGAGACCAGGCGGCGGCCGCTGATCTCCTCCGGGCGGATCCGCACCCAGCGCGGCCGGTCCCCGCCCGCCCAGGGGGCGGCGCCGGGCAGGCCGGCCAGGCGCTCCAGTTCGGCGGGGTCGTCCACGTAGTGCGCCGGGCCGAGGGCGAGCACGCTCCAGCCCCGGCCGAGGTACTCGTCGATGTGGTCGACCTGGAAGGAGACCGCGGCGCCCTCCTCCGGTGCGGATCCGCCGCCGTGCTCGCCGGTGCGGTAGGCGAAGGAGCCCTGGTCCACCACGTAGTTGACCGGCAGGACCACCGGGCCCGGCTCGACCGGCAGGGCGATCCGGCCGATGCCGTGGCCGCCGACCAGCTTCCAGCACTCCGGTTCGGTGAGGTCGAGCAGCCGGGGGCGGGGCCCCGGCCCGCCCTGGCCGGGCGGGGCGTCGGCACGGCCGGTCCGCAGCTCGGCGGGGGTGCTGTCGAGGGCGGCGGCGACCCGGACGAAGCCTCCCGGGTCGAAGCCGGGCCCGGCGTCCAGCAGGCACCGCAGGTAGCGGGGGGCCATCGCGGCCCGGTTGGCCAGGGCCTCCTCGCTCAGGCCCAGCTGCTCGCGCCGTTCGGCGATCCGACGGGCCACGGCGGCGGGGTCGGCGGGGTCGGCGGTGTCGTTCACGGTGGTGACTCCTCGGCTGGCCGGGGGCCGTCGGGCCGCGCCCGGGCGACGACCGGGCCGACTCCATCCAAGCGCCCGGCCGACGGCAAGTCGAGCAACGGCGGGGCCCCGTGCGTGTCGGTCCGCGAGCCCGCACCCCCGCCCCGACAGCACGCCCCGGCCGCCGCCGCGCGTCCACCCGGTGACCTACGAACGCGGACCCACGGGGCATAGACCCGACCTATGACGCCATAGATCACCACCGCCTACTTCCCAGGTCATCCGTAGGGTTTGCTAAAAAGGTTCAGACCACGTTTGCAACCGCGCCCGACCGGAGGACCACCGTCATGCCCCGCCCGATCCGAGTCGCGATCGTCGGAGCCGGCCCCGCCGGCATCTACGCCGCGGATGCCCTGCTGAAGTCCGACGCCGCCCAGGACCCCGGTGTCTCGATCGACCTGTTCGAGCGGATGCCCGCCCCGTTCGGCCTGATCCGCTACGGGGTCGCGCCCGACCACCCGCGCATCAAGGGCATCGTCACCGCCCTGCACCAGGTGCTCGACAAGCCCCAGGTCCGGCTGTTCGGCAACGTCGACTACCCGAACGACCTCGCGCTGGACGACCTGCACCGCTTCTACGACGCCGTGGTCTTCTCCACCGGCGCGATGGCCGACCGGGCCCTGGACATACCCGGCATCCACCTCGACGGCTCCTACGGCGCCGCCGACTTCGTCTCCTGGTACGACGGGCACCCGGACGTCCCCCGGACCTGGCCGCTGGAGGCCGAGAAGGTCGCCGTCCTGGGCGTCGGCAACGTCGCCCTGGACGTCGCCCGGGTGCTCGCCAAGACCGCCGACGAGCTGCTGCCCACCGAGATCCCGCCGAACGTGTACGAGGGCCTGAAGCGCAACCGGGCCGTCGAGGTGCACGTCTTCGGCCGCCGCGGCCCCGCCCAGGCCAAGTTCAGCCCGATGGAGCTGCGCGAGCTGGACCACTCGCCCACCATCGAGGTGATCGTCGCCCCCGAGGACATCGACTACGACGAGGGCTCGATCGCCGAGCGCCGCGCGGTCAAGCACGTCGACCTGGTCGCCTCGACCCTGGAGAACTGGGCGATCCGCGACGTCGGCGACCGCCCGCACCGGGTGTACCTGCACTTCTTCGAGTCCCCGGTGGAGGTGCTCGGCGAGGACGGCCGGGTGGTCGGTCTGCGCACCGAGCGCACCGAGCTGGACGGCACCGGCAACGTGCACGGCACCGGCGGCTTCACCGACTGGGACGTGCAGTCGGTGTACCGCGCGGTCGGCTACTACTCCGACGAGCTGCCCAAGCTGCCCTTCGACCCGGCCTCGGGCACCGTCCCGCACCAGGCCGGACGGGTCCTGGACGGCGACGGCTCGCACCACACCGCCACGTACGTGACCGGCTGGATCAAGCGCGGCCCGGTCGGCCTGATCGGCCACACCAAGGGCGACGCCAACGAGACCGTCGCCTGCCTGCTGGACGACCACGCCGCCGACCGCCTGCCCGGCGCCGTCGAGCCCGACCCGGCGGCCGTGGAGGAGCACCTGCGGGCGCAGGGCGTCCGCTTCACCACCTGGGACGGCTGGAAGCTGCTGGACGCCCACGAGCGCGCGCTCGGCGAGGCCGAGCAGCGCGAGCGGGTCAAGGTCGTCGAGCGCGAGGACATGCTCCGCCACAGCGGCGCCTGAGCCGCGGGGGAACGGCGGGCGGCGGGGTCCCGGCACGGGGCGCCGCCGCCCGCCGAATCCCGCGGACATCGACCCCGGAACCCCTCCGGAGCCTTCCCCCGGGATTCCCGCCGTTTCCGCTTTCCGCACCGGGAAGCGCGCAGCGGGAGGCGGGCAGCGGAAAGCGGGGGGCGGGCAGCGGGAAATGCGCGGGCCCCCGCCGACCGTCCCGCCCCCACCGGGGTACGTCCGTCAGGGGCGGACGATCGGCAGCAGCAGCTCGTCGACGATCTCCGCCGGATCGAGCTGCACGGCCTCCCCGCCGCACATCTTGATCCGGTACAGCAGCAGCGCCGGCACCAGGTCGGTGACGAGCGGGGTGACCGATCCGGGGCGGACCTCTCCGCGCTCGGTGCCGCGGTCCAGCACCTCGGCGATCAGCGCCGTCGTCGGCTCGACCACCCGTTCCAGCACGATCTCCACGAAGGCGCGCGCCCGCCGGTGGTCGAGCTCGCTCATGACGGCCCGTACCGCGGCGCCCAGCTCGCTGACCATCGCGGCGCGCAGCCTGGTGACCACCTCCAGCAGGTCGCCGCGCAGGCTGCCGGTGTCGGGGGCCGGTCCGGGGGCCGGCAGGCTGGCCCGCAGCGCGTCCTTGACCAGCTCCTCCTTGGAGGACCAGCGGCGGTAGAGCGCGGCCTTGCCGGTCTGTGCGGCGGCGGCCACCCCCTCCATGGTGAGCCGGGCGTAGCCGTCGGTGGTGAGCTGCTGGAGGACCGCCTCGTAGATGGCGCTCTCCAGTGCCTCGCCGCGCCGCCGCTGCGGGACGCCCGTGTCCGGTCCGTGCCCGGCATCCGTCTCAACGGCCATGCTCGCCCACCTTCTTCATTCGCCTTTCCTCGCACCCTTCGCAGCACGCATCGGCCGCCGGATCTCCGGGAAATCCCGGTCCGGCCGCGTGGGCGCCCGCACATCCGCAGGGTGAAGCATTGCGTATATCACGATTTTCGACGGCCCGGGCATCCCGGGAACCACTGTCGATGTTAGTGAACGAACCCGTCCCGCCGTGCTCCGGGAAACGGCCCGACGACCGGGCCCGCGCCGAGCCCGGCGGCCCCTCCCCCACGACGGGACCGGGACGGGACCGTGGCCCCATGCGGCTGGGGCGCCGTCAGCGATGGCATGGAGGAGCGGGTCGAAGCCGGACCCGCCTGCGGAATCCCCGTGGAGGACCCCATGACCGACAGAACGGCCAGCACGGCGCTGGTGGCCGCCGGTGTCACCGCGGTCTTCGCCGCGGTGAGCGTCGCCGCCGCCATCCGGGCCTGCAGGTGCCCGGTCCCGGGCGGCGAGGGCGCCCCGGGAGCGAAACACAGCCGTCGCGGCCCCAGTGCCTCGACCAGTCCCTCCCACCCCAGTCCCCGCCGCTGCACGCCCCCGAACTGCCACTGACCCCCTCTCCACCGTCCCCCTCTCCCGCCCCCGGCCGCCCGTCGCGCCGGGGGCGCTTCGGTCCGCACAGGCACACCGCGCAGGACCACCGTCATCGTGCGGGCACTCACCGGAGGAGGAGGCCCTGCCGGGCGCGAGGTCCCGCCCTCACCCGCTCGCGGGCCGGCGCGGGAGCACCGCGTGCACCCGCGTCCCGTGCCGCAGGGCGTCCACGGTGCAGCTGCCGCCGATCTCCGCGGCCCGCTCGGACATCGACTGGATCCCCACCCCCGGGTGCACCGGCAGGCCGTGGTCCGGGCCCTGCCCGTCGTCCTCGACGTCGAGCCGCAGCCGCCCGGCGTCCACCCGGACGGACACCGTGGCGCTGCTCGCCCGGGCGTGGCGCAGCACGTTGTTGAGCGCCTCCGCGGTGATCCGGTAGACGGCGACCTCGACGGCGGCGGGCAGCGCCGGCAGCGGGTCGGGCTCCAGCCGGGCGGTGACGGTGAGGTCCGGGCCGCTGAAGGTCTCGGCGAGCCGGTTGAGCGCGCAGGACAGGCCGTAGTCGCCCAGCGCGGTGGGCCCCAGCCGGTCGGTGATCCGCCGGACCTCCCGGACGGCCGAGGCGAGGTCGTCCGCGACCCGGTCCAGCACGGTGGCGAAGCGCGCCGGGTCGTCCACCGCCGCGGCGGCCTGGAGGCGCAGCCGCAGCCCGGCCAGCATCGGGCCGATCCCGTCGTGGATGTCCCGGCGCAGCTGGCGGCGCTCCTCCTCGCGGGCGGCGACGATCTGTTCCCGGCTGGCCCGCAGGTCCTCCGTCAGCTGGAGCGAGGCGACGGCGGGCGCGGCCTGGTCGGCGAGCGAGCGCAGGATGTCGCGGTCGCTGCCGTCGAGCACCCGCTGGCCCCGGCGCGGGGCGACGACCAGCCGCCCGATGCGGTCCCCGCGGTGCACCAGCGGGAAGGCCTCGTCGCTGCCGGAGAGCTCCCCGACGGCGGCCAGCGACCGTTCGCCGCCCCGGGTGGAGACGGTCAACTCCACACCGGGCAGGAGCAGTTCGTCACTGACGGTGCGGCACAGCACGGCCGGGACCTCCTGCGGGTCGACGGTCTGGCTGACCCTCCCGGCGAGGCTGCGCAGCACCTGGTACGGCTGCGCGCGCGAACCGTAGTACCAGCGGTCGACGACGTCGGAGGCCCAGCGCACGCCCTTCGGAAGGCCGGTGGCGAGCAGGAAGACGGCGGCGACCACCACCAGCGCCCCGAGTCCGCGCCCGGGCATCAGCATGGTCGACAGCAGGCAGGCCACCACCACGAAGACCACGGCCAGCCCGGCGGCCACCAGCAGGCCGACCAGCACCCGCCGGGCGGCCCGGTCGAGGTGCCACGAGCCGTCCCGGACCACGACGGCGGCCAGGGTCACCGTCCACAGCGCCGAGGTGACGGCGAACGCGGCGTACGCGAGGGCGCCCTGGTCGAAGTAGTAGCCGAGCTCGGCCCCGCCCCACAGCAGGTAGACCCCGAGGGCGGTCAGGACGTTCTGGCGGCGGCGCCGGGAGACCCCGCGGACGCGGGACAGCGGCACCAGCACCACCAGGACGGTCAGCGCGACGTACACGACGAGCTGGGTGTCGAGCATCCGGTCGTTGAAGCCCTGCAGCCAGTTCGCGAGCCCGCTGCCCGCGAACGGGTTGGGCCGGCCGAACACGGTGGGCTCGGCGACGTAGTAGCTCGCCGGAGGCAGCCGCCACAGGGCCACGGCACCGATCGCCCACCACCACCGCCCGCTCGGCAGCGTCCCGAACGGCAGCCACAGGGGCAGCGCGTGCCACAGGGCGCCACTGACGGTGTCGCACAGCGAGGACAGGACCGCCACCGCCCCGACCACGTGCGGATCGCCCCCCTGGACCCAGACCGGGGCCTCCGCGGCGACCGGGACGATCGAGGTGGCGCCGTACACGAGCAGCACCCAGCCGAGCTGGTTGCCCGGCCGGTGGGCGTGCAGCAGCACCCCGCCGGCGACGGCGGCGAGGCCGTACCCGAGCACCGCCAGGTCGTGGACGGGCACGGAGACGCCGGGCGCGCCGAGGTGGCTCAGCACGTACCCGACCCACAGGCCGCCGACCACCAGGCAGAGGAGCGCGCACAGCCCGGCCGCGGCCAGTTGCCGCTCCGCCGGACCGGATCGTGGCCGCCACCAGGCTCTACGCGTGCTCTCCGCAGCCATCTGCGCCCTCTCCCTCGTCGGGCCCCTCCGGATTCCTGAAGTCTGCTGCACCCGTTGTCCCGGGTGCATGAGGCAGCGGCCCCGACGGCCCTCGTGGCGGCGCGGGGAGGGCCCCGCCGGGCCGTCAGACGTGCTCCGCCAGCACGGCCCGCACCTGCGCCAGCAGCGTCCGGTGGTCCTCGCCGTACGTCACCACCGCCGCGTACACCGCGTCGATCGCGGCCCGCAGCGAGTCCGGCTCGGCCGCGCCGACCACGGCGGGCAGCGCCATGTGCGGCTGCGACACCGGCCAGTCGGGCTCGACCGGGCCGAAGCCGGCGGCGGAGCCCCGGACGGTGTAGCCGAAGGTGCCGAAGGCCGCCCCCTCGACGAAGACCGCTCCCTCGGCGACGGCCGTCGCATCGGCGAAGACCGCTCCCTCGACGGCGGGTGCCGGGGGGTGCGGCACCTTGGCGTCGAACGGCTCCGGCCACGAGGCGGGCTTCGGCTGCGGGAGGGGCACCGCCCACGGTCCGTCGGGGTCCGGGTGCGGGGGCCGGAAGGGCTCGCGCTCCGGCGGGACGGCCCGGCGGACCGCCCGGTCGGGCACGCGCGGGTCCCCGGCCAGGACCTGCCAGAGCGCGACCCGGTCGTCGAAGGGCGGAGGCAGCGGGCGGTCCTCGTCCAGGGCGGTCAGCGCGGCGGCGACCCAGTCGAGCTCGGCGAGGCCCGCCACCGTGCAGGCCCGCCGGGCGGCGAACCGCGCCACCGCGTACCGGGCCCGCGGGCCGGCGTCGTCCAGGGCGTGCAGCAGGGGCGCGTCGAACTCCAGCAGGCCCCGGACGTTGCCGGTCACGCCGCGCAGGGCCGCGCTCGGCCGCCGTCCGCCCCACTCCCACAGCTCGGCGGCGGCCCGGTTCTCCTCCGCCACCCGCTCCCGAGCGAGCCGGGCCCGGTCCTCCTCCGCCGCGCGCTCCTCGGGCGTGGGCGGCGGCGGCAGCTTCCGGGCGCAGTCGTGCCAGTAGGCGGCCTGCGCCGAGGTCTGCCGCAGGACCCGGTCGGGCGCGGGCGGGGCCGGCCAGAACTGGAGCAGGTAGCGGTCCACCGGTGGCTCGCCGGACACCAGGGTGTCGAGCCGGTGCCCCTCGTCCATTCCCCGGGCGCAGTAGCGCACCCGGTGGTCCGTCTCCGCGAGGTCCAGCTCCCCGGCGACGCCGCCGCCCCACTCCACCAGGCTGCACTCGTCGGAGGCAGGACGGAACGACACCTCCACCACGTCCTCCCAGCCCTCGTCCAGCGGCGGGGCCTGCTCGTGCACCTCCACGGTGAACCCGACCGTCCCGGTGTGCAGACCGGTGGTCAGCCAGAGCGCGCCGGGCACGGCCGCGCCGCAGAGCCCGGAACGCTGACCGGCGAACGCGTTCGCCAGATCGGGCCCCGCGCCATCGGGATCGCTCTCCACGTAGAGCTGCCCGTAGTGGACCCGCACCTCGCCGTCGACCGGCCTGCGCACCATCACAACACCCTCCCCGGAAGCAGTACGGCACGAGCCTAGGAGGCACCACCGACAGCGCACCCACCGAGCCCGCCCCGACGGACCGCCGGCACCGCGCCGCGGTCCGTCCCGAGAGGCGGCGGGCACGGCGCCCGCCGATACTGGGGCCGCCCGGACTCTTGCGGAGGAACCCATGGACTACGGTCTCGGCGTACGGCTCGACCGGCCGTTCGCGCAGGCGGTGGAGGCGGTCACCGCCGCGCTCAAGGAACAGGGCTTCGGCGTCCTGACCACCATCGACGTCCGGGCGACGCTGCGCGAGAAGATCGGCGCGGAGATCGAGGACTACCTGATCCTCGGCGCCTGCAACCCCGCCCTCGCCCACCGCGCGCTCCGGGCCGACCGCCGCATCGGGTTGCTGCTGCCCTGCAACGTGGTCGTCCGGGCCGACGGCGACGCCACGGTGGTCGAGGCCGTCGACCCGCAGACGATGGTCACCCTGGCCGGCCCCGGCGGCGGCCTCGGCGAGGTCGCGGACGAGGCGGCGCAGCGGCTGACCGCCGCCCTGGACACGCTGCGCGGATGAGGAGCACACCATGACCGCACCCGTCGTCGCCGGATTCGACGGCTCGCCCGAGAGCCTCGCCGCCACCGAATGGGCCGCCCGCGAAGCCCGGCGCCGCGCCTGCCCGCTCGACCTCCTGGAGGCGTGGCCGTGGCCGCACCGGGACGTCGTCGGCAGCGAGGAGACCTACCGGCACGCGCTGGACCGGCTGGAGCACCGGGCCGAGGAGCTGCGCCCACTGGCCGGCGACGGGCCGGTCACCTCGGCGATCGTCCCGACCGACCCGGCCGAGGCACTGGAGGCCGCCGGGAACTCGGCCTCCCTGCTGGTGCTGGGGTCACGCGGACTGGGGCCCGTACGCGGCTTCCTGGTCGGCTCGGTGAGCCAGGAGGTGCTGCGCCGGGCGAGCTGCCCGGTGGTGCTGGTCCGGGCGGAGCCGGTCGAGTCCGACGGCCCGGTCCTGGTCGGCCTCGACCTGACCCACGCGATGGACGACGTGCTGGCCTTCGCCTTCGACGCGGCCGCCCGGCGCGGGGCGCCGCTGCGGGTCGTGCACATCTGGGCGCCCCCGGTCGCCACCGAGTACATGGCGCTCCAGGCCGTCGGCGGGCTCAAGGGCGAACTCTCCGCCGTCGAACGGACCCGCTTCGCCGAACAGCTGGACCCGTGGCGCGAGCGCCACCCCGAGGTGTCGGTGACCGCCGACCTGATCCAGGGCAGCCGCTCCGTGGCCCTGGTGGACGCGGCGGCCGGAGCCCGGCTGCTCGTCGTCGGCCGCCGCATCCGCCGCACCCTGCTCGGCGCCCACCTCGGCCCCGTCGCCCACGCCGCGATCCACCACGTGGTCTGCCCGGTCGCCCTCGTCCCGCACGACTGACGGGCTTCGGCGGGGCGTCACCGGGTGCGCGACGCCACGCGTGGTGCGCCGGGAGACCAGCCGGCACCCCGGTGAGGGTTCTCCGTGGGCTCCCGCTCACCAGGTCACGGGCAGTGACCGCATCCCGTAGATGAACGAATCCGTGCGGAACTCGCGCTCGCCGGTCACCCGCAGCCCCGGCAGCCGGCGGAACAGCGTCTCCAGGGCAATCTGGAGTTCGGCGCGGGCCAACGGCTGGCCCAGGCACTGGTGCACGCCGAAGCCGAACGCCAGGTGCCGCCGGGCGTCCCGGTCCAGGTCCAGCTCGTCCGTCGCCCGACGGCCGGCGCCGCCGAACACCGCGTCGTCCCGGTTGGCGGTGGAGAGCATCGCCATCACGCCCTCCCCGGCCCGGACGGTGACGCCGCCCAGCTCCACGTCCTCCAGCGCCACCCGGGGCAGGCCGGTGTGCACGATGGTCAGCAGCCGCAACAGCTCATCCACCGCACCGGGCAGGGTGGCCGGGTCGGCCAGGCCGGGGATCTGCTCGGGGTGCTCCAGCAGCAGCGCGGTCGACAGCGAGATCATGCTCGCGGTCGTCTCGTGCCCGGCGATCAGCAGCAGCACGGCCATGCCGGCCACGTCGTCCGGCGTCAGGTCGTCCCGCGCCGCGAGCCGGCTGAGGGCGTCGTCCTCCGGCTGTGCGCGCTTGCGGGCCGTCAGGTCGCGCAGGTAGTCCCGGACCTCCTCCTGGGCCTCCCGGAGCTGCTCCACGGTGCTCTCCCGGCTGAGCATCGTGCGGCTCAGGCTCTGGAAGCGGTCGTGGTCCTCGTACGGCACGCCGAGCAGCAGGCAGATCACCAGCGAGGGCACCGGCAGCGCGAAGTCGGTGACCAGGTCGGCCGTGGTCCGGCCCGCGGTCATCCGGTCCAGTGCCTCGTCCACGATCCGCTGGATCTCCGGGCGCAGCGCCTCCACCCGCTTGACCAGGAACTCCCCGGTGATCATGCGGCGCTGGCGGGCGTGCTCGGGGTCGTCGAGCCGCAGGAAGTCCGGATTGTCGGTGATCAGTTCGCGAGCGCCCGCGACGAGCAGCGGGAAGGCCGGGTGGCGTATGTCGGCGCTGAACCGGCGGTCGGACAGCACGGTGCGGACCTCGGCGAAGCCGGTGACCAGCCAGCAGAGGTCGCCGTCGGGCAGTTCGGCCCTGGTCACCGGCCCGGTGGCGGCGGCCTCGGGGTACGCGGGCGGCGGGCCGAACGGGCAGCCGCCGGAGTGCCGGGCCGGCAGCAACGGGACGGCGGGGGCGATGGGCGTGGTGGGTGTGGTGGTCACGGTGGGAGTCTCCTCACGTCGCGGGTGTCCTCGTGGGGTTCAGGGAGCCCGGGAAGGTGCCCAGCGGCCTGCGGGGCCGGCGGCGGAGGTCCGTCAGGCGCCGGTCCGCGCGGACTCGTCCCCGGTGACGGTGATCGCCCGGCCCGGGCAGAGCTCGGAGGCGAGTCTGACGCCGTCGAACTGCTCGGGCAGCAGCACGGTCTGACGGAGCGTCACGAGACTGTCCCGCTCGTCCTGGTCGAAGACCGCGGGGGCGTTCGTCACGCACAGGCCGGAGCTGCAGCAACGGTCCCGGTCGACGCTCACCTGCATGTCGGGCACCTTTCGCCAGGGCGGCACCGACTGCCCGGCGGCCGCCGCTTGTTGTCCCGGTCAACCTAGCCGTCGCCGGTCCGCCTACTGAGGGGTACGGTGGCCGGATCGAGAATGGCCGATTCGGCCCCTGTGCGTGAACCCCCTTGCGGCGTAGTGCGTTTCCATCGGCGGTACTTCCCGGGCGGGTCGGCGGGCCCGGGCGCGCGGACGGCCTCACGAGCCTTCGTCGGCGGCCGACTCCCGTACGGGGGCCACCGTGTCGGCCTCGGTGGCCCTCTCCTGCGGCCGGTGGCGCACCACCCGGGCGCACCGCGGGGCCGGCCCGGCGGGGTAGCGGGCCCGCGCTGGACGCCGTCGAAGGCGACCCCGCCGACCGGTTCCGGCCGGACCGGCACCGTCCGGGCGTCCTGCCCGGCCTCCTGGGCGGGCACCTCGGCGGTCTGCCGGGCGAACGTCCGGCCGGTCGGCTCCGCGGATCTGGCGGGCGACGACGTCGGGGTGGGACATCATCGGCACGTGCGAGGAGCCGATCTCGACGGTGCGCGACTTCGCCCGCCGGGATTCGAAGCGCTCCAGGTCGGGCGCGAGCGCCCGGTCCTGCTTCGAGACGACGCACCAGGACGGGATGTCGCGCCAGGCGGCGGCCGGTTTCGCCGGCCCGGCCGGAGGGCGACCGCTACCCCGGTGCTCACAGCTCCCCGGCCCGGTACCGGGCCGCCTCCTCCTCCAGGACCGCCGGGTCGGGCGTGCGGTGGCGGACGACGCTCACCCACCGGCGGGCGAGCGCCCCGAGGTCGGCGGGCCGCTCGGCCGTCGGGCCGCCGAGCAGGGCGAGCAGCCCGGCGGCCGCCGGGTCGTCCTCGTCGCAGACGGCGCAGAGCGTGGCCTCCTTGAAGCCGGTCACCGGCTTCCCGGACCGGTTCGGCCAGGAGTGCGGGTAGCGGGCGGTCAGCAGGGCGGGGTTGCCGCAGCGCCGGCAGGGCGGGAGGGCGGCGGTGCGGACCTCGATGCCGGCGGGGAGCCCGTTCGGGGCCGTCATGCCGGGCCCGCCCAGGCGTCGGCGCCGAAGGCGGCCTCGATGTCGGAGGCCATGGCGGCCGTGAACTCGGCCGGGTGGTTCGCGCTCAGGTGGGCGGTCCAGGAGGAGACGAGGCCGTAGCCGACGGTGTGCGACGTGTTGAAGGCGTAGCCGGCGAACGGCAGCATCACATCCCACAGGGCCTTGATCGACTCACCGGAGTAGCCTCCCGCACGCATGCCGGCGTGAAACCTCTCCCGTTCGGCGGCCAGGACGTCCGGCTTCCTCTTGCCCGTCGCCCGGCGCGGCACGTCCGGCGCCGCCCGGGGCGCAGCCGGCCGGTCGGCGGGCGATGGCCATGGTCTGCTCCTGGTGGACGAGCAGGTGGCGGGTGGAGCCCTGCCTCCTCGCGGTCCGCCCCGACCGCCCCGCCGCCATCCGGCTGCCGGGCACGCCGCGGACGTGGGACGGGGCCGGCGCGCCCGTGCGGGTGCGCCGGCCCCGTGCGGGGGTCGAGGCCGGTCAGCCGGCCGTGAAGTAGCCGTAGAGGTCGGTGATCAGGTCGACGCCGGCCGAGTTGTTCCGCAGCCGGATCGCCCCGTTCGTGCCGAGCGGGACCTGGGCGTGGTTGGCCACCGTCTGCCCGGCGCGGAAGTTGAGGTTGCTGGTGCCGGGGGCCGGGGTGAGGTCCGGGTAGGCGATGACGTGCCCGTCGGAGAGCGGCCCGGTCGCGGTCAGGTTGACCACGCCGGCCACGGCGTTCGCCGGGACCGGACCGGCGCCGCCGATCCGGACGGTGGTCTCCGCGCCGGGGCCGAGGGCGGACAGCGGTGCGACCCGGGTGTCCTGCAGCCGGACCGGGATGACGGGGGTGAACCGTCCGGTGGCGCCGCCCCCGTAGTAGCCGACGACGTCGGCGATCACGTGGGTGGAGCCGTCGTTGTTGTAGACGTCCACCGTGCCGTCCGGGCCGAGCGGCACGATCACCTGGTTCGCCACCGTCTGTCCGGGCGCGAAGTTCAGGCTGGACGTGGCCGGCCGGCCGCTCTGTCCGCCGGGCCGGGCCGCCAGGTAGCCGTTCGCGGTGGGCTCGGTGGCGGTCAGGTTGAGGGCGACGGCCTTGGCCCCGGCCGGGACGCCCGCGGCGCCGGCCACCTTCAGCGGCAGCGAGGCGCCGGGCGCCACCTTGGCGCCGGACCGGCGGGTGTCGGCGAGCCGGGCGGGCGGCAGCGGGGCGTAGCCGTCCTGGGCCTGCGGCAGGTAGTAGCCCATCAGGTCGACCACCACGTCGACGGTGCCGGCGTGGTTGGTGAGGCCGAAGTTGTAGCCGCTCGTCGACGTGACCGGAACGGTCACCAGGTTGGCGACGGTCTCGCCGGGGGCGACGTTCAGGCCGGAGGTCCCGCTCGGGGCGCCGCCGATGGTGGAGGTGTCCAGGTGGGTGCTCGCGGAGGCGCCGGTGGCGGTGATGTTCATGACCGCCGCGGTGGCGCCCTGCGGGAGGCCCGCGATGATCGGCCGGCTCTCACCGGGTCCGAACCCGCCGGCGCGGCCGGGGTCGTTCGCCGGGTCCCGGGTGTCGTAGATCCGCTTCGGGGCCACCGGGACGAAGCCCGCCGGGGCGAATCCCACGCTGACCGCGGTCGTGGCCCGGTCGGTCTGCCCGGCGGTGTCGGTCACGGCGACCGAGGCGGTGTAGGTGCCGGGTGTGGTGTACATGTGGCTGGCGTAGTCCTTGGCCGAGGTCTCGACCGGCGAGCCGTCGCCGAAGTCGTACGCGTAGGAGGCGATCTCCCAGGGACTGGTGCTCTTGATGGCGCTCAGGGAGAACTGGAAGCCCCCGGAGGGGTTCGTGGCCTCCAGCACGGCCTTCGCCGGGCCGGGGTCGCTCACCCTCACTCTGCCCCCGTAGGCCCCGTACCCGTCGCCGAGGCTGGTGAGCCGCTGGCCGTACCCGTCGGTGGCGGTGACGGCGATCTGGTAATCGCCCTTGGTGGTGTAGGTGTGCGGGACGGTCTTCTCCGCGCTGGTCACCGGGGCGCTGCCGTCGCCGAAGTCGAAGGTGTACGTCTGGTCGGACGTCCACTCGTTGTGGGCGGAGGCCGTGGCCCTGACCGTCAGCGGGTAGGCGCCGCGGTCCAGGTCCGTCGCGACGGACACGTCGATCAGCCCGTACCGTTCGTACGCGCCGCGGTCCCGGTGGCCGCCGCCCGGGGCGTTCGGCACCTTCGGGTCGTCGATGACCGGCCGGCCGGCCTGGTCGGTGTCGGGCAGGCCGGGTGCCGAAGGGTCTCCGGAGTCGATCGACACGGACCACTCCTCCGGGAGGCTCGGCACTCCCCCGCTGACGGTCGGCCCGGATTCGGCGAGGTCGTGGGCGGCCTGGCCGGTGGCCGCCCGCAGGGCGGGCAGCCGGTAGGCCGTTCCGGCCCACCGGTAGCCGCCGTCGCCCTCGTCGGTGACCAGGTTGTAGTCGACCTTGGTGTCCGCCACCGAGCCCGGTCCGACGTCGAGCTGGGCGGCGCCGGGGCGCTTCCCGCTCACGTTGCGCACCAGGACGTTGTTCTCCACCACGGCTCCGGCGGAGGCCCCGGCCAGGACGATCCCCGAGTCCCGGTTGTAGCTGACCGTGTTCCCGGTGACCACCGCCCCCGGGGAATCCGTCACGGTGATGCCGGTCGAGGACTGCCCGATGTCGTTGGTGGTCACGACCGCGCGCCGGACTCCGGCGCCGATGCCGATGCCGTCGCCGACGTTGAACTGGCTGCGGCTCACGGTGACGTCGCTGCTCGCCCCGGCGACGGAGAGGCCGCCGGTGAACGTCGCGTACGAGCCCTGGACGAAGAGCCGGTCGAGGGTGACGGCCGAGGAGTCCGTGACGGTGACGGCCGTGTCCTGCGCGAACGCGAAGAGCTCGCGCACCTCCACGTCATGGACCCCGGTCAGGGTGAAGGCGTGGACGCCCTGCTTCTCCTGCGGCGCCATCACCGAGACCCGGGGCTCGGTGTTCGGGCGCCCGGTAGCCCACTCGCCCACGAACCTGATCGGGTGCCCCGGCGTGCCGGAACGGCGGACGTCCACCTGCTCGGCGTACTCGCCCGGCGCGATCCGCACCGTCTGCCCGGGCAGGACAACGCCGGCGGCGGCGCCGATGGTGCAGTACGGCACGGCCCGGCTGCCCGGGCCGGTGTCGGAGCAGGACGCGGTCTTGGCCACGTACAGCTCCGTGGCGGGCTCGGCGGCGAGGGCCGCGGGCGGCGGCATGCCGACGACGGCCGCGAGGGCCGCCGCGGTCGCCGCGACGGCGGGACGAAGGCGCAAGGGTGGAACCTCTCCGGTGGGCGCGGCCACGGCCGCGCGGCAGGTCGTTGTGGGGGCCACGTGACGGTTCGGTGCGCGGGCCGCCGATATTTGATCACTCGTTCGACCGGGTGTCGAGATCTTTCCCGCCCGGCCCGCGGGGCCGCTGTCGGGCGGGGCTCCGTCGCAGGTCACACCGTCGGCGAGTGGACCGCGACGGGCCGGAGCCGCCGTTCGCGGGGAACCGGCGGTTCCGGGTTCGACCGGGCCGCGCCGTATCACGTCCGGCTGACGACCGTTAGCATGACGGGTATGACGCCGACCACCGGCGCCGGTTCGCACAGATTCCAGAGCAGTGTCGAGGAGTTGACGATGAGTCGCGCTTTCCCTCTGTCCCGGACGACCGACCCCGTGGCCGAGGAGGAGCGGCGCACCATCCTCGCGGCACCGGGGTTCGGCAAGTTCTTCACCGACCACATGGCCTCGGCCACCTGGACGCCCGCCGAGGGCTGGCACGACCGCAAGGTCTCCGCGCTGGTGCCGTACTCGTTGCACCCCAGCGCCGCCGTGCTGCACTACGCCCAGGAGATCTTCGAGGGCCTGAAGGCCTACCGCCGCGCCGACGGCAGCGTCTGGCTGTTCCGCCCGGAGATGAACGCCCGCCGCTTCGCCCGCTCCGCCGAGCGGCTCGCCCTGCCGGTGCTGCCGGAGGAGGACTTCCTCACCAGCGTCGAGGAGCTCGTCCGCGCCGACGAGGCGTGGGTGCCGGACTCCGCCGACGAGAAGAGCCTCTACCTGCGGCCGTTCATGTTCGCCTCGGAGGCCTTCCTGGGCGTCCGGCCCGCCGAGGAGATCGCCTACTCGGTCATCGCCAGCCCGGCCGGTCCGTACTTCCCCGGCGGGGTCACCGGCATCACGCTCTGGGTCAGCAGCAACTACACCCGCGCCGGCCGGGGCGGCACCGGCGCCGCCAAGTGCGGCGGCAACTACGCCTCCAGCCTGGCCGCGCAGCTCGAGTCCCGCAAGAACGGCTGCGACCAGGTGCTGTTCCTGGACGACACGGGCGGCGAGGGCGACCTGGAGGAGTCCGGCACGATGAACCTGTGCCTGGTCACCTCGGCCGGCGAGCTGGTCACCCCGGGCCTCGGCAACATCCTCGACGGGGTGACCAGGGACTCGATCCTGGCCCTGGCGGGCGAGTTCGGGCTGACCCCGGTGGAGCGCTCGATCACCCTCTCCGAGCTGCGTTCCGGCGCCGCCGACGGCACGGTCACCGAGGTGTTCGCCGCCGGGACGGCCGCGGTGATCACCCCGATCGTCGGATTCAAGGGCGAGGGCTACGAGTTCACCGTCGGCAACGGCACGCCGGGCAAGCAGACCATCGCGATCCGCGAGCACGTGCTGGACATCCAGTACGGGCGCGCCGAGGACGTCCACGGCTGGATGCGCCGGGTGGTCTGACCGGCCGGGGCGGCCCGACCGGGCCGCCCCGCGCGCTCAACCCCGCGCGCTCAGCCCCGCTCGGGCACCACGACCTCGCGCTTGAGGATCTTCCCGGTCGGCCCCTTGGGCAGCGCGTCGACCGTCCAGACCAGCCGCGGGTACTTGTACGGGGCGACCCGCTCCTTGACGAAGGCGCGGATGTCCTCCGGCGTCGCCGACGCGCCCTCGCGCAGGACCACGGCGGCGGCCACCTCCTGGCCGTGGGTGGGGTGGGGGACGCCGATCACCGTCGCCTCGGCGACCGCCGGGTGCTCGTACAACACGTCCTCCACCTCCCTCGGGTAGACGTTGAAGCCACCGCGGATGATCAGGTCCTTGCGCCGGTCGACGATCCGGAAGTCGCCGCGCCCGTCGCGGGTGCCGAGGTCCCCGGTGTGCAGCCAGCCGTCCCGGACGGTCTGCGCGGTGGTGTCCGGCCGGCGCCAGTAGCCCTTCATCACGTTGTGGCCCCGGATCACCACCTCGCCGACCGTGCCGTCCGGCACTTCCCGGCCGGCGTCGTCGACGATCCGCATCCGCACCCCCTCGATCGGGATGCCGACGGTGCCCGCGATCCGTTCCCGGTCGCTGCGGTTGGCGCAGGCCAGCGGCGAGGACTCGGACAGCCCGTAGCCCTCCAGCACCACGCAGTCGAAGTCGCTCTCGAAGCCGCGCAGCACCTCGGGCGGCATCGACGCGCCGCCGCCCAGGCACACCCGCAGCGAGGAGGCGTCGTACTCGGCGCGCCGCGGGTGGGTCAGCATCAGGGTGTACATGGTGGGGACGCCGAGGAAGACGCTCACCCGGTCGCGCTGGATCACCGAGAGCGCGGCGAGCGGGTCGAAGCGCCGCACCAGCGTCATGCAGGCTCCGACCGCCACCGCGCAGTTGAGGCCGATCACCTGGCCGAAGGAGTGGAACAGCGGCAGCCCACCGAAGATCACGTCCCCCTCGACCATCCCGAGCACCCGGACGCCGGCCCGGACGTTGCACACGATGTTGCGGTGGGTCAGCTCGGCGCCCTTCGGCGCCCCGGTGGTGCCGGAGGTGTAGAGGATGACCGCGGTGTCCTCTCCCCCGCGTCCGGCTGCCTCCGGCGGGCCGGACGGCTGCTCGGCGAGCGCCGCGGCGAGGGCGGCGGGCTCGACGGCGACCAGCCGGGTACCGGTCTGCCGCACGCCCTCGACCGCCTGCTCGGCGCCCGTGTGCCAGGCGAGCAGCACGGCGGCCCCGGCGTCGCCGAGGCAGTGCTCGATCTCCCGGGCCTTCAGCAGCGGGTTCATCGGGACGACCACCGCCCCGGCCCGCAGGATGCCGTAGTAGAGCACCGCGAACTCCGGCACGTTGGGCAGCAGGACGGCGACCCGGTCGCCGGGCGCGACGCCGAGGGCGGCCAGCCAGTGCGCGGCCCGGGCGCTGCGCGCCTCCAGCTCGGCGAAGTCCAGCACCTCGTCGTCGAGCCGCAGCACGGGGTGGTCCGGGCAGCGGGCGGCGGTCGCGGAGAGCAGGTCGGGGATGCCGTACGGGAGGTCCGCTCCGGCGGACGGGTCGCCGGCGGACGGCGCGGCGGCGCTCGCGGCGGACGGGTCGGGGGCGACGGGCATGCGGATGCTCCTCGGGACGGCGGGGCTCGGTCTGGTCCTCATACGGTCGGACGGATGCCGCTCTGTGACGCGGCGCCGTCCTCGGACCCCGCACCCGCACCCGCACCCGCGGCCGAAGCCGAAGCCGCGGCGAGCATCCACGGGGCGATCCGCTCCACCAGCCCGCGGTTGTGCCGGATCCAGCGGAAGTGGTCCAGCGGGCGGCCGTCCGCCTGCGCGGCGCGGTAGCTCCAGCGCTCCGCCCGGCCCGGGGGCAGCTTGGCGCACAGGTGGTCGACGGCCCGCGGCGGGGCGAGCTCGTCGCCCTGCACGTCAACCGCCAGCACCGGCAGGTCGACCCGGGCCAGCGCCCCCTCGTAGTCGGTGACGGCGCCGCGCACCCGGTAGCGGCCGGTGCGCATCTGCCGCGCCCAGTCCCGCATCAGCCGGGCCGACTCCCGGCCGCCGAAGCCGAACCGCTCACCGGGCCAGTACCCGAGCACCGCCGAGGCGACGATCGAGAACTGGCTCAGCGCCAGCCGGCGCAGGCCCGCCGGCATGCCGAAGGTCCGGTACCAGGCGGACCCGCTGGCCACCAGCACCGCGCCGGCGAGCCCGGGCCGGTACACCCCGCAGTGCACCAGGCCCAGTTGCCCGCCCAGGCTGTGCCCGAGCAGCAGGCGCGGCGCGCCCGGGAACGCCCCGGCCACCGCGTCGAGCACCGCGCCGAAGTCGTGTTCCACCAGCTCGCGGAAGCCGAAGTCGACCCCGTGCCGGGGCACCGGCCGGCTCTCGCCGTGGCCGCGCAGGTCGCAGGTGGCCACGCTCAACCCGGCCGCGTGCAGGGCGCGGACCAGCGGGGTGTAGTGCCGGGCGGCCGTCCCCATCGCCGGGAGGACGACCACCACCGGGGCGGTCGGCTCCGGCCGGGCCAGCGCCCGCACGGTGAGCCGGGCGCCGTCCGGCGCGGCGATCTCGGCGATCACGGGGAACCGGGGGGTCCTCACGTCCCGGCCTCCCCACCGGCACCCGGCCGCCAGCCGATCACCCCGGCGCCCCAGGTGATGCCGGCGCCGAACGCGGCGAGGCCGAGCAGCTTCGGGCCGTCCAGCAGGCCCTCCTCGCGGGCGTGGGTCAGGCCCAGCGGGATCGAGGCCGCCGAGGTGTTGGCGACCCGGTGCACGTTCAGGTAGAGCCGCTCCGGGGGCAGCCCCACCTCCTTGCCGACCGCGCGCACGATCCGGGCGTTGGCCTGGTGGGCGACGAACAGGTCGAGGTCCTCGCAGGTCAGGCCGCGCCGGGTGAGCACCTCCCGGGTGGCGGCGGACATCTTCTCCACCGCGTGGTCGAACACCTCCCGGCCGTCCATCCGCAGCTTGCGGTCCTCCCGGTCGGCGTAGAGCAGCGGGATCTGCTCGCCGTCGCTGCCGAGCGAGAAGCACGGCTCGGGCGCGCCGGGCACGTCGGCGACCACCGCGGCGCCGGCGCCGTCGGCCAGCAGCACCGCGGTGCCGCGGTCCTCGTGGTCGGTGATCCTGGTCAGCGCGTCGGCGCCGCAGACCAGCACCGCGTCGGCCCGGCCGGTCTCGATCAGCGCGGCGGCGTGGTCCAGGCCGTAGACGAACCCGGCGCAGGCCGCGTGCAGGTCGAAGGCGGTGGCCTGCGGCATGCCGAGCCGGGCGGCGACCTCCACCGACACCCCGGGGGTGACCCGGTCGGGGGTGATGGTGGCGACCACGACGTGCCGGATGCTCGCGGCGCTGCGGCCGGAGCCGCGCAGCGCCTGCTCGGCGGCGGCCACCACGAGGTCGGCGAGCCGGCCGTCCGGCGCCAGGAAGCGGCGCTCCTCGATGCCGGTGCGCTTGACGATCCACTCCGGGGAGGCGCCGATCCGCTCGAAGTACGCGTTGGGGACGACGCGTTCGGGCAGGGCGGCGCCCACCCCCACGATCGCGGGCGTCATGCCGTGCCTCCTTCGGCGAAGGCCGGGCCGGTGCCCATCCGGACGGCGTGCATCCCGCCGTCGGCGTGCAGGATCTCCCCGCTGACGGTGGCGGCGAGGTCGGAGAGCAGGAACAGCACCGGGCCGACCACCAGGGCGGGGTCGGTGCGGTCCCAGCCGAGCGGCGCCTCGGCCTGCCAGCGGTCGGCGATCCGGTCGAAGGTGCTGATGGCCTGCCCGGCGACGGTCTCCACCGGGCCGGCCGCCACCAGGTTGACCCGGACGCCGGACGGGCCGAGGTACATAGCCAGGTAGCGGCAGACCGCGCCGAGCGCCGCCTTGCTCACGCCCATCCAGTCGTAGCCGGCCCAGGCGCCGCTCGCGTCGAAGTCCAGTCCGACGACGCTGCCGCGCCGCCCGTCCGCGGCGAGCAGCGGGGCGAGCGCGGTGGTCAGCGAGTGCAGGGAGACGGCGGCGGTGCGCAGCGCGAGGCCGGCGTCCTCCGGCGGGGTGGTGAGGAAGTTGCCGCTGAGCGCCGTCTGCCGGGCGGCGGCGACGGCGTGCAGCACGCCGTCGACCCCACCCCAGCGCTGCTCCAGTTCCTTCGCCAGCCGGGCGAGGTCCTCGGGCCGGGTGACGTCCAGCTCCAGCACCTCGGTGGGGCGGGGCAGGACGCCCGCCGCCTTCTCGGTGATCCGCCGGGCCCGGCCGAAGCCGGTGAGCAGGACCTCGGCGCCCGCCTCCTGGAGCGCCCTGGCGGTGTGCCAGGCGATGGAGTCCTGGTTGAGCACCCCGGTGATCAGATAGCGGCGTCCGTGGAAGCCGAGCATCACTCCTGGCCTTTCTTCACGCAGGTCGTACCGGACGTCCCCGGGGCGCCGGCCGCCGCCAGCACCAGGGCCGCGTTGTGCCCGCCGAACCCGAAGGAGGTGGAGAGGCCCGCCCGGCGGCCGCCGGGCAGGGTGGCGGGGCCGAGCGGGGTGGCGCGGCGGACCAGGTTGAGCGGACCGAGCTTCTCGTCCGGCTCGCGCAGTCCGACGGTGGGCGGGGCGGTGGCGTGGCGCAGCGCCTGCAGGGTGGCGATGGCCTCGACCGCGCCGGCCGCGCCGAAGAGGTGGCCGGTGCAGGACTTGGTGGAGGAGAGCGGGACGTCCTCCAGGGCCGGGCCGAGCGCCAGCCGCAGCGCGTCGCACTCCGAGCGGTCGTTGAGGACGGTCCCGGTGCCGTGCGCGTTGAGGTAGCCGAGCTGCCCGGGGGTGATCCCGGCCGCGCCGAGCGCCAGGGTGACGGCGCGGGCCGCGGGCTCGCCGGTCGGGTCCGGGGCGGTGAGGTGGTGGGCGTCGCAGGTGGCGCCGTAGCCGAGCACCTCGCCGAGCACGGTGGCGCCCCGGGCGGCGGCGCCGGCTTCGGTCTCCAGCAGCAGGATCCCGGCGCCCTCGCCGATCAGCAGGCCGTCCCGGTCGCGGTCGAAGGGCACCGACCGGCCGCTCTCGGACAGCGCCCCGGCGGTCCGGAACGCGGCCCGCACCAGCTCGGAGGTGGAGGCCTCGGCGCCGCCGACCAGCACCGCGTCGGCGGCGCCGGCGGCGAGCAGCAGCAGGGCGGTGCCGATCGCCTGGGTCGCGCTGCTGCAGGCCGAGGCGAGGCAGAGCGCCTCGCCCCGGAAGCCGTACCGCTGGGCGATCTGCGAGGCCGCGGCGTTGGCCATCATGGCGGGCACCATGAGCGGGGAGACGAACTCCCCGCCCTGCTCCCGGAGCACCTCGGCCTGGCTCTCGAAGCTCGCCGTCCCGCCGAGCGCGCAGCCCACCACGCAGGCGATCCGCTCGGCGGGGTAGGGCGGCGGGCCGTCCGTCCATCCCGCCTGGGCCAGGGCCTCGGCGGCGGCCACGAGCGCGAGCTGGGTGAAGCGGTCGGTGCGGCGGATCTGCTGGCGCGACAGGTGGTCGGCGGGCCGGAAGTCCCGGCACAGTCCGAGCCCGTCGCAGAGCCCGCTCTCGCCGGCCACCGCCCGCCGGTGCAGCTCGTCCGCGCCCACGCCCAGCGGGGTCACCGCGCCCAGGCCCGTGACGACGGCCCTGGGCCTCACTCCAGCCCGGCCTTGCGGCGGCACAGGGCGAGGACCTCGCCGACGGTGTACAGCTGGTCGAAGTCCTTGGGCTTCACCGGGATGCCCAGCTGCTTGCGGATGGACTGGCTGAGCTCGACCATGTCGAGCGAGTCGATCTCCAGCTCGTCCAGGGCGGCGTCGTCGACGATGCCCTCGCGTTCGACGCCGAGGTCGACGAGGGCGTCGACGACGAAGTTCTCGATGGCGGTGCGGTCCAGTGTGTCGGGCATGGCTCTCCTCGTCCGCGCGGGGCGGCGGTGGCGGTGCGGGGTGGGACGTGACGGCGGTCCGGCACGGTGCGGCGCTGCGGCCGCGGGCTCAGGCCTTGGTGGAGTGGTACGGGGCCCAGTGCCACTGCCGCCAGTAGCTCTCGGCGATGTCCAGCCACTGCTCCAGCCGGGCCGCGTCGTCCAGGAAGCGGTTGGCGCTGACCACCAGCCAGCTGTAGACGGCCTGGCTGTCCCGGCAGCCGCCGCAGTCGCCGGAGGTGCAGCAGAACTGCAGCGACTCGTAGTCGGCGCCCCAGACGTTGAACCCGGGGATGACCGGGTTGCCGTTGGCGACGCGGTCCTCGTGCTCGGGGGCGTCGACGCTGAGGCTGGGGCAGACGTCGTAGCCGAACCGGCCGCCCCAGTGCGTGCGGCCGGTCACCAGGGTCTCGATGAAGTACGGGTGGCTCACCACCGCGTGCGGGTACAGGTCCTTGACCCGCTGCGCCTCGTCCAGCACCCGCTGCTCGTTGGCGATCTTCAGCGGGGTCTCGGTGCCGTGCTCGCTGTAGAAGTTGAAGGTGACGATGTTGCCGTTCTCGGCGATCTTCCGCACGGTGGGCTCGATGTGCTCGACCCCGGCCTCGGAGAGCGCGTAGATGAACAGCACCCGCTGGTCGTCGCGGTAGTGCGAGAGCGCGGTGTCGAACAGGCCGCTGAACTTGGAGCCGTTGACCCGGATCGCGCGCAGGTCGTCGTCGAGCGGGCCGCCGCCGAAGATGCTGACCGCGATGGCGATCTTCTCGAAGCCCTGCTTGGGCATCGGGCGCAGGCCGTTGGTGGAGATGGTGATGTACGGCAGCTGTTCGACGAAGGCCTCGACCCGGCGCGGGACGAGGGTGGGCTCGCCGCCGATCAGGGTGGCCTGGTTGACGCCGTCGTCGGCGAGCTTGCGGGCGAAGGCCCGGATGCGGTCCAGGTCGGACAGCTCCTTGACGGCCGTGTCGAAGCCGCCCTCGAAGTACCAGCAGCCCTTGCAGCGGATGTTGCAGGTGTTGGTGAGGTGGACCTCGCAGGAGCGCACCTCGCGCCCCAGCCGGCGCAGCCGGTGCAGCCGTTCGGCCAGGTCGGGCCGGTCGGCGATGAGTTCGGCGGTGCGCGCCTTGGCCTCGCGTCGGCTCAGCGGGCGCTGTTCGATGGTGACGGGTGTTGCCATGGCGGTGGGCTCCTCGGGAGTCGCGGGATCGGCGTGCTGCTGTTCCTGCTACTCCGGGAGGCGCAGACCCAGGTTCTTGATGCGCGGGGTGACCTTCTCGCGCCACAGGTCGCAGGCCTCGCCGTTGGTGGTCTGGCGCAGGCCGAAGCGGACGGCGAGCTTGGCGCGCTCGGAGCGCGGGCTGCCGAAGATCCGGATGAAGGTCGGCCACAGCCGGTCCAGGGCCTGCTGGAGCTGCTCGCGGCCGTCGTCGGTGGCGGCGAGGTTGCGGCACACCCGGGCGCCGTGGGCGATGTGCACCTTCTCGTCGAGGATGATCGTGCGCACCGCGTCGGCCCAGGGCCGGTAGCTGCTCTGGGCGAACTCGGAGATCATCACCATGGCCGTCTCCTCCCCGATGTAGGAGAAGATGCCGCGCTCGGCCCAGGTGGTGCAGTTGTGGAACTCCTGGGCGCGGAACAGGTTGCGCTCGGCGAGCGTCTGGTTCTCCATGTACGTGGTGTCCACGCCGATCTCGCCGAGGACCCGCTTGCCGATCTTGTAGTGGTCGTACTCCTCGGCGGCGCGCTCGGCGCAGACCTGCCGTTCCTCCGCGTCGGGGGCCAGCGGCAGGAAGACCTGCACGTAGTCGTCGCCGCCGGAGAGCTCCCCCTCGGTGTTGACGACCATCCCGCGGATGGCGATCTCCCGGTACTCCTCCGGCATCGCCAGGAACTCGTCGGGAGTGCGGACCACCACCGCCTCGTCGTCCAGAATGGAAATACCCATGGCACAACACCCCGTTTCCGAAGCAGGAATCTGAAGCAGGACATGGCGGGTGTGAGCGGCCGGGGGCCCGCTTCCACCGGGGCCCTCGATGACGACCGCAAGGAAAATGACGCCGCCCCCCAGCGGCCGGCGGAGCTCCACACCGGCTCCGCTGCAGTTGCTCGGAGCGTAGGTGCTGCATTTTGGGCCGAACAAGGTCCCTAGCGAACGGTGCCGACCGGATTCGGCCACCCGGACCCTCCGGAGCGCCCGGTTCCGGCTCGGACGGCACTGCCATGACATGCCGAATTCCCGCGCGCGTAACCGATCTTGGCCGCTGACCACGGGGAACGAAGCTGGCCGGAAGCGGGCCTGGAACGCCCCGGGCGCACCACCGGTCCGACGGTTACGCTGAGCCCCATGACCACCGACTCGAACACGGCGGTCGCCACCGTCGACGTCCTCCTGGGCCCCGATCAGCTCAATGCCCTGATCGCCGACCAGTTCCCCGACTACGCCGCCTGCCGGGTCACCGCGGTGGACGCCCTCACCCTGGTGCTGGCGGTGGACGGCGACCGCCTGCGCGTCCGCCCGGGCGGCACCGTCTCGGGCCCGGAGCAGGCCGGCCTGTGCGACCTGGCCGCGTTCCTGCTGATCAACGCCCGGCTCGGCCCCACCCTGATGGCGCTGACCAGCTCGCTGCAGATCAACTTCCTGAACCGGCCGCGCCCCGGGGCCCTGCGGGTGCACGCCCGGACGGCCAAGTTCGGGCGGCGGTTGTGCGTGGTGCTGGCCGAACTGCTGGACGCCGACGACGTCCTGGTGGCCAGCGCCACGCTGACCTACGCGATCCCGCCGGCCCGCCCCGCGACGGCCTGACCGCCCTCCCGCTCCCTGCCCCGCTCCCCTCCCGCTCCCTTCCGGACCCGCCCCGCCCGATTCGCCCGGCCGCCGCCCCACCCCCGGCAGCGGGACGAATCCGACATCCTGAATACGGGGTGGGGTATATTGGCGGGACGGTCTCCACTCCCGGGAGGCCCGGAGAACGGAGAACGACATGTGCCGACGAGTCGCCTGCCGCACCTGCGGGAAGCCGACCTTCGCCGGGTGCGGGATGCACGTGGAGCAGGTCCTGGCCGGGGTGCCCGCGTCCGCCCGGTGCGACTGCGCCACCCGGGGGCGCACCCGCAAGGGCTGGTTCGGCAGGCTGTTCGGCCGCGGCTGACCCGCCCCCCTCCCGTCCGTACGCCAACAACTGGCCAGGGTGGCGCGAAAGATGACAGTAAGTCGGCCGACCTTGCGATCTTTTGGACATGGAATGATCTAAGTATTGATCCAGAGCCCGTTCCCCTCTAAATTGCGGTGCAATGTCACACTGAAGCGCCATTTGGCGTACCCTGGGGGGATACGGTGCCGGACACCGCACTCGAAGCACCGCACCAGCCCGCGAACAAGCTGCCCCGGGTCTTCTACCGGCTGGCCGCAGGCGATGCCCTGAACACGTACGGGAGCCAGCTCGACCTGATCGCCCTCAGCCTGTTCGCCTACGAGGCCGCCGGCAACGCCCTCGGCACGGCCGGGTACCTGGTCCTGCGACTGGGCGGCGGCGTCATCGGCGGCCTGGTCGCCGGGCGGCTGGTCGCCCGGCTCGAACGACGGCGGCTGATGACGGGCTGCGCCCTGGCCCAGGCGCTGGCGCTGGTCGTCGTCGCCCTCGTCCCGGCCTCGATGCGCATCCCCGTCCTCTACCCGCTCGCCCTGGTCCTCGGCGGAGCCGCCGCGGTGGCCGCCGTCGCCCTGCGCACCAGCATCCCGGAGATGGTCGGTCCCGAACGCCGGGCCCGGGCCAACAGCGTGATGGCGAGCTGCCGGTCCACCGCGATGGTGCTCGGCTTCGCCTCCGCGGGCGTGGTGGTGGCCTGGGCGGGCTTCCGGGCCGCCCTGCTCATCGACGCGACCAGCTTCGTCCTCTTCGGGGCCCTGGTGGTCCGGCTGCCCCTGCCCACCCGCGCCGCCCGGCCCGCCGAGCCCACCGAGCCGGCGGCCGAACCGGACCCGGCCGCCGCCGAACCCCGGCGGCGCGGCCCCCGCTGGCAGGCACTGATCGTCCTGCGGGCCGCCCCCGTGGTGGGCGCCATGGCGGGCATCCGGCTGCTGGACGCCTTCGGCTCCGCCGCCCACAACATCAGCCTGCCGGTCTTCGCCAACCAGTCCTCCCCCGGCAACCCGGCCACCCTGCTCGGCACCTTCTGGGCCACCTGGGCGATCGGCAACCTCGGCGCCCAGCAGCTGGTCTCGCGGTTCATGCTGCGGCGCGGCATCGAGCCCGGCGAGCGCGGCTTCGCGCTGGGCACCTGCCTGATGTCCGCCTGCTTCATCCTGATCTTCACCGACCTCCCGACCCCGCTCTTCCTGCTGGCCGCGATCGGCGCCGGCCTCGGCGACGGCTTCACCGAGATCTCCTACACCACCCGGATCCAGGCCCTCGCCGACGAGCGGCGCGGCGAGGCCTTCGGCATCCTCGCCTCCGCCGAGAACATCGGCATGGGCACCGGGATGCTGCTGAGCGGCTCCCTGCTGGCACTGCTCAGCCCGCTGACCGTGGTCGGCGTCTCGCACTCCGTCCCCATCGTGCTGGCGCTCGGCTTCCTCGTGATGGTCGCCCGCGCCCGCCGCCGCTGAGCGGCCCGCCCGGGCTCCTCCCCGAACCCCGGCGCCCCCCGCGCCGTCCGCACCGCCACGCCGTACGCACCACCACCACGTACGCACCACCACGCCGTACGTCCGCACACCCGGCGCCCCGCGCCCGTCCGCACGGCCCGCACCGCACCACGGCGCCCCCGCGCCGCCGCCCACCGTTCCACGCCACCCGTCTCCGCTCCCCTCCCTGCCCCGGGGCGGCCCACACCCGCGCCCCGGCACCGATCCGAAAGGTGCCGAACCTCATGAGTCCCACCGGTCCCGACCACGGCCGGCTGCGCGCCCTGGAAGCCCGGCTGCTGCTGCGCCCGGAGATCGCCGACTGCGCGCTGCTGCCCGTCGAGCACGAGAACGGCCGCCCCGGTCTGCTGGCCTACCTGGTGCCCGCCGTCGACGACGATCCCCAGGCCCTGCGCCGCCGGGCCGCCGCCGCGCTGCTGGACGCCGACCCGAGCGCCGACGTGCGCCTCCTGGACGGCATCGTCCGCACCCCCGAGGGCGAACCCGACGCCGCCGCCCTGGCCGCGGCCTTCACCCGGCCGCCCGCCGCGCCCGGCCCCGCCCTGCGCCACCTGCGCGAACTCACCGACCGCTGGCGGCCGTTCGGCGAGGCCTCGGCCGCGACCGGCCCCGCCCCGACGGAGCCGACGGCCGCGCCCCAGGGTCCCGGCACGGAGGCCGTCGGCGCCCCGCTGCCCGCCCCCGCGCCGGACGCGCCCCGCACCCTGCCCGAGGCCCTGCGGCGCGCCGCCGAGCTGCACCCCGACCGCGGGCTGCACCTGGTCCGGGCCGGCGGCGGGACGACCAGGGTGACGTACCGCCAGCTGCTCGACCGCTCCCGCGAGATCCTCGCCACGCTGGCCTCCGCCGGGCTGCGCCCCGGGGACCGGGTGATCCTCCAGGTCCCGGAGCCGGAGCTCTACTTCCCGACCCTGTGGGCCTGCCTGCTGGGCGGGGTGCAGCCGGTGACGGTCGCCCGCCCGCCGGACTTCCACGAGCGCAACCCCGTCCTGGAGAAGCTCTGGCACGCCTGGCAGACCCTGGAGGAGCCGCCGGTGCTGGCCTGCGGCCCGGCCGTGGCGGGCCTGGAGCGGCTCGGCGAGCTGTACCCGGCGCCGGGTCTGCGGGTGATCGCCGTCGACCGGCCCGCCGACACCGACCGGCCGGACGCCACCGACCGGCCGGACGCCGCCGGCGCCGAGCACGCCCCGGCTCCCGGCGACGTCGCGATGCTCCAGCTGTCCTCCGGCAGCACCGGCCGCTCCAAGGCCGTGCAGATCACCCACCGCGGCATCCTGGAGTACGTGGCGGGAGCGGTCTCCCAGGGCTGCGACCCGGCCGACACCACCGTCAACTGGCTGCCCCTGGACCACGTCGCCGGTCTGCTGATGTTCCACCTGCGCGACGTGGTGCTGGCCGCCGACCAGGTCCAGATCCCCACCGAACTCGTGCTCGCCGATCCGCTGGTCTGGCTGGACGCGCTGGAGCGCCACCGGGGAGCCCACTCCTGGTCGCCCAACTTCGGCTTCCGGCTGGTCGCCGAGGCCGTCCGTGCGGCCGGGCCGGGCCGGCACTGGGACCTCTCCTCGGTCAAGTCGCTGATCAACGCCGGGGAGCAGTGCACCGAGGCGGTGCTGGACGAGTTCCTGGCCGCCACCGCCCCGTTCGGCGTCCGCCCCGAGCACCTGCTGCTGGGCTGGGGCATGGCCGAGACCTGCACGGTGATCACCTACAAGCGCTACCACGAGGACGGCGCCCGCCGCCTGGTGCGCACCGACTCGCTGACCGGCCGGCTGGAGCCCGCCGACCCGGCCTCGGCGGAGCGCGGCACCGGTTTCCTCAGCATGGGGCGGCCCGCGCCCGGCACCCGGATGCGGGTGACCGACGACGACGGGCGGGTGCTGCCCGAGCTCTGGGTGGGCCGGCTCCAGGTGCGCTCCGGCCGGGTGACGCCGGGGTACCTGAACAACCCGCCGGCCAACCAGGAGTCCTTCGTCGGCGACGACTGGTTCGACACCGGGGACCTCGCCTTCCTGGTGGACGGCGAGGTGGTGCTCACCGGCCGTCGCAAGGAGATCATCATCGTCAACGGCGTGCACTACTTCTGCCACGAGCTGGAGGACGTGGTGGCCTCCGTGGCGGGGGTGCGCTCCGGGCACGTCGCGGCCTTCGGGGTGCCGGACGAGCGCACCGGCACCGAGCAGCTGGTGATCGCCTACGTCCAGAGCGACCCGGACGCCCCCGCGCCGCCCGTCGCCGCCGAGGTGCGGCAGCTGCTGGCGGCCCGCCGCCAGCCGGCCCCCGCGCTGGTGCTCCCGGTGCCAGCCGCCGACTTCCCGCGCACCACCAGCGGCAAGATCCAGCGCACCGCGCTGCGCCGGCGGCTGCTGGACGGCGAACTCGACGAGCACATCGTCGCGTTGGACCTCGCCGAGGCCAACGCCCGGACCCTGCCGGACTGCGTGCGGCAACTGGTGTGGGAGCCCCGCCCGGTCACGGCGGCCCCGACGGCCCCGCTGAGCGAGGAAACGATCCTGCTGCTCGGCCCGTCCGGCCCCGGCACCCTCACCGAGGCGCTGGCCGCCGCCCTGCCGAACGCCCTGGTCGTGGACCGGCCGCCGACCACCGACCCCGAGGACTGGCTGCGGGCCCTCGGCGACCGGCCCGCCGACCGGCTCGTCTACCTGTGGAGCGCGACGGACGGGAAGGACGTACCCACCCCGTCGACCGACGGAGAGGACGCCTCCGCCCCGCCGGCGGACGAGGCGCTGCTCGCCCTGCTGCGGGCACTCCCCGCCCGGGCCCCGGTCGGCGAGCTGGTCTCGGTCAGCACCGGACTGCACGCCGTGCTCCCCGGCGAACTCCCCCGGCCCCGGGCCGCGTTGACCGCCGCGCTGACGGCCGGGGCACGGGCCGAACAGCTGGTGCCCACCGCCCGGCACCTCGACCTGCCCGACGGCGCACCGGCCGCCGACCGGGCCGCCGCCCTGCTCACCCTGCTCGCCGACCCCCGCCCCGAGCCCGAGACCGCCTGGCGCGCGGGCCGCCCGTGGGTGCCCCGGCTGGGCACCGCCGACACCGGCCCCGGGACCTCCCCCGGGCCGGACGGGCCCGGCTGCTCGCTGCTCACCCCCGGCGCCCACTACCTCGTCACCGGCGGACTCGGCGGGATCGCCGCCGAGCTGCTGCCCGGGCTGCTGCGCGAGTACGGCTCCCGGCTGCTCATCGTCGGCCGCAGCGACCTCGACGCCCCGACCGCCGAGGCGGCCGAGCGCCGGGCCGCGCTGCGCCGGCTGGCCGCGCAGGGCGGACAGGTCACCTACCGCCAAGCCGATGTGACGGACCGTCAGCAGTTGTCCGAGGTGCTCGCCGAAGCCGAGCGGGAGTGGGGGGCGCCGCTGGACGGCGTGCTCCACCTGGCCGGCGGCTACCGCCTCGCCCTCCTCGCCGACACCGACACCGAGGGCTGGCGCGAGGCCGTCCGCGCCAAGAGCGAGGGCACCGACCACCTCGTCGAGCTGGTCCGGCAGCGGCCCGGCGCCCAGTTCGTCGCCTTCTCCTCGATGATCGGCCTCCAGGAGGCCGTCGGCTCCACCGGGTACGCCGCCGCCAACCGCTACCTGGAGAGCACCGTCGAACGGCTGCGCCGGGAGACCGCCACCCCGGCCTGGACGATCTCCTGGGGCCTGTGGAGCGGGATCGGCATGAACCGCGACGCCGAGAACGAGCAGGCCGCCGCCGGACGGGGCATCGCCGTGCTGAGCGCCGCGCACGGCCGCCGGCTCGCCGCGCTGCTGCTGGCCGGCGCCCCGGGCCACCACTACGCCGGCCCGGACCCGAGCTCCCCCGCCGCCCGGCGCCGCCTGCTCGCCGCCGAGCCCCGCCCGGTGTCCGCCCCGGCACCGTCACCGACACCGTCCACCGCGACGCCGTCCGGCGCGGCACCGACACCGGCACCGGCACCCGCCGTACGGGCCAGCGCACCCGCCGCCGGGCAGGCCGCATCCGCCGGTCTGCGCCGACTGGTCCTGGACGCCTTCGAGTCCGTCCTCGACGGCCCGCTCGACCCGGGCCGCCCGCTCGCCGACCTCGGCATCGGCTCCCTCCAGCTGATGCGGGTGCACGGCGCGCTCAGCGCCGCGCTGCCCACGCCCCCGGCGCCCACCGAGCTGTTCCGCCACCCCACCGTGGACGCCCTGATCGCGCACCTGGCCGCCGAACCGGCCGCCCCCGCCGCCGCGTCCGCCCCGGCCACCGCCCACGCCGGATCCCCCGCCGCCGGACCGGGCGAGGACCGCCGGGTGGCGATCGTCGGCCTCGCCATGCGCCTGCCGGGCGCCGACACCCCGGAACAGTACTGGCGGAACATCGTCGAGGGCGTCCGGAGCACCACCCGGTTCACCGAGGAGGAGCTGGCGGCCGCCGGGCTGCGGGAGGAGGAGTACCGCCACCCCGACTTCGTCCCGGTCACCGGCGCGATCCCCGACATCGACCACTTCGACGCCGAGGCCTTCGGCATCAGCGGCACCGAGGCCGCCCTGATGGACCCGCAGCAGCGCCTGCTGCTGGAGATCTGCCGCCAGGCCCTGGAGGACGGCGGCTACGACGCGCCGGACCCGGAGCGCCGGGTCGGGGTCTTCGCCGGCACCGGGATGACCCTGTACGCGCTGCGCACCTACTACCAGCACACCCTGGCCACCACCGCCGACCCGGCCGAGCCGCTCGCCGCCCTGCAGACCGCGATCGGCAACCAGGCGGACTTCGCCGCCACCCGGGTCGCCTACCGGCTGGGCCTCACCGGCCCGGCGATCGGCGTCCAGACGGCCTGCTCCACCTCGCTGGTCGCGGTGCACCTGGCGGTGCAGTCGCTGCTGGCCGGGGACTGCGAGCTGGCCCTGGCCGGCGCCTCCGCCCTGCACATCCCGCAGGCCGCCGGCTACCGCTACGAGGAGGGGTCGATCCTCTCCCCCGACGGCGCCTGCCGGGCCTTCGACGCCGGGGCGGGCGGCACGGTCGGCGGCAACGGCGTCGCCGCCGTACTTCTCAAGCGCCTCGACCGGGCCCTCGCGGACGGCGACACGATCCACGGGGTGATCCTCGGCTCGGCCGTCAACAACGACGGCGGCCGCAAGGTCGGCTACACCGCGCCCAGCGTGGACGGGCAGGCCGCCGTGATCGGCCGGGCCCTGGACCTCGCGGGCGTGCCGGCCGAGAGCATCGGCTACGTCGAGGCGCACGGCACCGGCACCCCGCTCGGCGACCCGATCGAGTTCCGGGCGCTGGACCAGGCGTTCCGCGCCCGGACCGGGGCCACCGAGTTCTGCTCGCTCGGCTCGGTGAAGCCCAACATCGGCCACCTGGACACCTGCGCGGGCATGGCGGGCCTGATCAAGGCCCTGCTGGTGCTGCGGCACGGGACCATCCCGCCGCTGGTGAACTTCACCAGCCCCAACCCCGCGCTGGAGCCGGCCGGCAGCCCGTTCCGGCTGGCCGCCGAGCGCCGGGACTGGCCGCAGGGCCCCGCCCCGCGCCGGGCCGGGGTCAGCGCGCTGGGCGTCGGCGGCACCAACGCCCACCTGGTGCTGGAGCAGGCCCCGGAGACCGCGGCGGTGCCCGCGCCGAGGCCGGCCCCGACCGTGCTGCCGCTGTCGGCCCGCACCGCCCAGGGCCTGACCGAGCTGGCCACCCTGCTCCGCGACCGCCTGGACGCCGAACCCGCCCTCGCGCCCGGCGACC
>NZ_JBEZUT010000038.1:0-38110 GCF_040636595.1 Kitasatospora sp. NPDC036755 | reverse complement strand
CCGGTGCCGGTGAAGACGCCCTCGACCGGGTGGACATCGGTCAGCGTCACATTGCCGGTGTTGGTGACGGTGCCTCGACCGGCCGTTCCTGTTCCTGATCCGGGACACCAGGGGTGGCGCGCCGCTGTTCCTCGGCCAGGTCACCGACCCGCAGGCCCGGTAGCGCGGGCCGGCGGGGCGACGGTGTCGGGCGGGCTCACCAGGCCGGGTAGCGCCCGCCGAGCCCCGGGTGCAGCGGGTCGCGGCTGCCGAACAGCACCAGCAGGTCGTCCGCGACCTGCCGCAGCTCGGCCCGGCCCTCGACCGCCCCGGTCCACTCGGCGGGCAGCGCCGCCGCGCCGTACGCGGCGCCGACCAGGTTGCCGCAGACCGCACCGGTCGAGTCGCTGTCCCCGGAGTGGTTCACCGACAGCAGCAGCGCGGTGCGCACCGGGTCCGGGTCGAGGGTGGCGGCCAGCAGCGAGTACACGGCGATGGCGAGGCACTCCTCGGCGATCCAGCCGAGGCCGACCCGCTCCACCGTCTCGGCCACCGGCTCGGCCTCCTGGGCCAGCCGCACCGCCCGGGCCAGGGCCTGGACGGTCTCCTTGGAGCTCGGCAGCTCGCGGATCTGCTCCACCGTCTCGCCGACCGCCGCCCACGGTTCGGTGCCGTTCGCGAGCCGCTCGACCAGCGCCGCGAAGGCGCCCGCCGCGAGGTAGCCGGTCGGGTGGCCGTGGGTGAGCTGGGCGCACTGCACGGCCAGCCCGAAGGACTGCTCGACGCCCAGCCGGGCCAGCCCGAACGGCGCGGAGCGCATCACGGTGCCGCAGCCCTTGGAGCCGGGGTTGATCGGCCCCGGCAGCCCGATCGCGGACGGCGCCTCGAACACCGGGTGTTCGGACACCCCGCTCAGGCAGGCGTTGCCCGGGGCCCGCCGGGCGTACAGGAAGGGCCGGCTCAGCAGCCAGCCGTCGTACGGGCGGGGCTGGGGCGCGGTGTCCGGCGCGCCCTGGAACTGGGTCTGCAGCCAGCGCCGGTAGGCGCCGTGCACGGCCTCCGGTACGGAGCCGCCGCCGCCCGTCCAGCCGCGGACGAAGCCCCGGATCAGGCCTTCGGCGGTGAACAGCGTCATCTGGGTGTCGTCGGTCACCTCGACCGGTCCCGGTCCGGCCGGGAGCGTGGTCACGCCCTGCGGCCCGTACCGGTCCTGGATCTGGTGGAGTTGCTGGAACTCCACCTGCCAGCCCAGCGCATCGCCGATCGCTCCGCCGAGCAGCGCTCCGCGGACCCGGTCCCGGTATCCCGACTCCGCCGCCGGCTCCGTCACGTCGAGTCCCCCTTCGTTCGTGGCGGACTACGTTCTATCAGGTCCCCCGGGGGACCGGGCGGCTCTTGTGGATCTTGCGCGGGTCGGACGGGGAACCGGTGGTGATCGGCCGGGACCCGGCACCCTAGGGGCGGATCGCCCCCGCGCGCCCGTGCAGCGCGGCCCGGTCGGCGGCGGCGCGTCCGGCCGCCCAGCCCACGCCGTCGCTGACCCGCACCCGCTGCGAGACCAGCTTCGGGAACAGCCGGCCGACCTCCTCGTCCACCGCCTCGGAACGGGCGGCGAGCGCGGGCAGCAGCCGCGCGTCGGGCAGCAGCTGCTCCTCGGTGCCGTCCTCGCGCAGGTGCCGTCCGGCCGCGGCGGCGCTGGTGGCGCGCTCGGTGGCGGCGGTCAGCCGCTCGCGGATCCGGGCCGCGTACGCGACCAGGAAGGACTGGCGGAACGCCTTGCTGCGGGAGTCCTTGCGGGAGCCCGCCTTGTTGAGCGCGTGGGTGGCCTGCACCAGCAGCGAGGTGTAGAGCAGTTCGACGCCGTCCAGGTCGCCGTCGAAGCCGACCACGGTGCAGAAGCCGAACTCCTTCGCCCACACCACCCGGCACCGGTTGGCCGCCGCGACCGCGTCCAGCAGCATCGTCTTGGGGCCCTCGTACGGGTTGTCCACCCCGATCCGCAGCGCCGCCGGGGTGTCGCGGTCCGTGCCGGCGGCGGCCAGCAGCGCGTCGTCGATGCTGTGCTGGGCCATCAGCTGCTGGGCCTTGGCGGTCAGCGCCTCGGCCTCCTCCGGGTACTCGGTGGACTCGGCCTTGGCGAGCAGTGCCCGGATCCGCGCCAGCATCCGCGGCTCGCCGGTCACCGGCGCCGACTGCGGCGACCGCGCGGCCTGCCCGGGAGCGGGCCCCACCGGGGCGATCGGAGGCAGCCGGCCCCAGGTGCGCAGCAGCTCCAGGACGGCGGTGGCGAGCGCGAAGCGGTCCAGCCGCTGCCGGTGGGCGAAGGCACCGAGGTACTCGTCGTCGCCGGGCCACCAGACCTCGGCCTCCAGCTCGCGCAGCTGCTCCTGCCAGCGCCGGTCCGGGGCGGCCGCGGGGTGGCGGCGGCCCTCGGCGGCGATCAGGTCCACCGCGAGGGCCAGGTGGACGGGCTTCAGCTCGCGCCGCACCACCCGGGCCAGGTCGGCCGGCCGCCACCCGGCGGACCAGCAGCGGCCGACGGCGGTGTCCGCGTGGCCGAGCAGCGCCCGGCTGACCTCCGGCCACTGCCCGGCCGAGGCGGCCAGCAGCGAGGCCCCGGTGTCCAGGGCGAGGTCCAGTGCGTCGTCCGGGGCCGTCAGCACCGACCGCACTGCCTGGTCCAGCAGCGCTCCGGCGCTCCCGGCCTGCTGCGTGCGCTTGCCCACGGTGTGTCCCTGCTCTCCTCGACGGTCCGGCCTCCTGCCCATGATGCCGGAGCGCACCCCGGGAGCGGCGTGGCGCTGTTCCGGTTCGGCGTTCGGCCGGGACCGGCGGGCTGCCGGTCCGGCTCAGCGCTCGATGGCCTTGGCCAGGATCTCCGGGGCGCGCACCAGGAGCCGGCCCGCCGCCGTCCGCACGCCCAGGGTCGCGACCAGGGCGCCGTACAGCGGGCCGATCAGCAGCAGCGGCCAGGTCGGTCCGTCCGAGGTGAGCGCCCACAGCAGGTAGCCGCCGACCGGCAGGGCCAGCACCGTGACGCCGACCATCGAGCCGAACTGGTTGAGCAGGATCAGCCCGCCCTGCCCGGGAGCGGCGTTGCGCATCGGGTTGCTGTCGGCCGGCATGGTGTACGGCGCCAGCACGCTGAACATCGAGCCCAGCGCGATCCCGCAGCCGAGCAGTGCCAGCGCGAGGCCGAGCGCGGACGGCAGCTCGCTCCACCGGCCGGTGACGGCCGCCAGCACCAGCCCGAGCACCACCGTCACCGGGACGGCGTACGACAGCACCGCGTACGCCCGGCCGCGCAGCTCGGAGCGGGCGTCGGCCGGGGTGCGCAGGGTGGCGGCGACCATCCAGAACGCCGAGCCGTCCATGCCGAACAGGTTGAGCATCTGCAGCCCGAGGAACACCCCGGTCATGGCCAGCAGGTAGACGCTCGCCCAGCCCTGGACCATCGACAGCACGCAGATCACCAGCGTCATCCCGATGCTGGTGAACAGCGCGGCCTTGGCCCGCGGCTCGCGCCAGGCGTACCGCAGGTGCCGCTGCATCACCGCGCCGGTGCGGCCCTCGGGCAGGAACCCCCAGCCGCGCGAGTTCTGCACCCCGCGGGCCACTTCCAGGGTGGAGGAGTCGGCGGTGACCATCAGCTCCTGCAGGCTCCGCCGCCACCAGCGCAGCAGCAGGGCCAGCAGCGCGGCGGCCGCGGCGAGCTGGAGCAGCGCCAGCCCGTACCGGCCCTCCCCGGCGGTGCGCGGCGCGTCGGCGGCGCTGATCGGCGGGATCCAGCGCAGCACCGAGGCGACCGGCTTCAGCGGACTGAGGTCGAGCGGACCGCCCCGGCGGCCGAAGACGCTCTGCGAGCCGACGTTGGCGACCTGCACCAGCAGCGCGAAGGCCAGCCCGCCGAAGATCGCGAAGTCCTTGCCGCGCCGGCTGGAGAGCATCCGGGCGTTGCCCGCGGCGACCGCCCGGGAGAGCGTGACCAGGCAGAGCACGGCGAGCGGCACGCCGAGCACCGCGACCGCGGCCGAGGCGCCGCCGGCCGCGCCGGCCAGCACCGCGCCCGTCACCAGCACCAGGTTGATCAGCGGCCCCGGCCCGATCAGCGCGGCCAGCAGCGAGCCGCGCAGCAGCGGCCCGGGCCGCAGCGGCAGCATGGTCAGCCGGGTCGGGTCGGCGCTCTCGTCGCTGGAGAAGAGGAACAGCGGCAGCGCGGCCCAGCCCAGGGTCAGTACGCCGAGCAGCATCACCCCGGCGTCCCCGGAGCCCGCGTAGCGCCCGTTCAGCGCGGCCAGGGCGACGGAGATGCCGGCCGCGAAGGCCACGCCGACGACGCCGCCGATCACGTAGACGGTGGTCCGGCCGGGGCTGCGCCGCAGCCCGTTGCGCAGCAGCCGCAGCTTGAGCGCCACCAGGGCGCGGACCACCGTCCGCCCGTCGGGGACGGGCGCGGTGTTCACCGTCCCGGCGGTCACCGGGCGCCCCCGTCGTGTCCGCCGCCGAGCCAGCCGAGCGCCTGCCCGTCGTCCTCGCGCACGCCGATCAGTTCCAGGAAGGCCTCGTGCAGGCTGCGCCCGCCCCGGACGGAGTCCAGCGGCCCCTGGGCTATCACCCGGCCGGCGTTGACCACCGCGACCCAGTCGCAGAGCTGCTCGACCAGTTCCATCACGTGGCTGGAGAAGACCACGGTGGAGCCGGCGGCCGCGTAGCGCTTGAGCACGCCGCGGATGGTCTGGGCGGAGACCGGGTCGACGCCCTCGAAGGGTTCGTCCAGGAACAGCACGTCCGGGTTGTGCAGCAGCGCGGCGGCCAGGCCGATCTTCTTGCGCATGCCGGTGGAGTAGTCGGCGACCAGCTTGTCGGCGTCCCGGCCGAGGTCCAGGACGGTCAGCAGCTCCTCGGCCCGCCGGTCCACCTCGGCGCCGGGCAGGCCGCGCAGCCGCCCGGTGTACTGGAGCAGCTCGCGCCCGCTGAGCCGCTCGAACATCCGCAGGCCCTCGGGCAGGATGCCGATCCGGGCCTTGACGGTGACCGGGTCCGTCCAGACGTCGGCGCCGTGCACCAGGACGGTGCCCTGGTCAGGCCGGAGCAGCCCGGTGACCATCGAGAGGGTGGTGGTCTTGCCGGCGCCGTTCGGTCCGACCAGGCCGATGAACGCCCCGGCCGGCAGCTCCAGGCTCAGCCCGGCCACCGCGGCCTGGGTGCCGAAGTGCTTCCAGAGCCCCTGGATGCTGACGGCGGACGGGGTTCCCGGTCCGGGGAGGTCGGGGGACGGCGGCGCTGACGCCTGCATGGTGGCCCTCTCTGCTGGTGGCTCGTGGTGGTGGACGACGGCGTGGTGGGACGGCGTCCGGGGCCCAGCCTGTCACTGCGTGAACGGGCTGTCGCCCGAGTTGAGCATCCCCTGAGTGTGTCCTCCGAACGGGTGAGGCACGCCGTCCGGAATCCTCTTCTCGGCGACTACTGGGCCGATTTGGCAACTACTCAGTTCGGCTGTTCGTCCTGCACTATGAGGGAGCAGTGACGTGCGCGGGGGTGCCGCGCTACCGGGAGGTGGCGGATGTCCGTACAACCATGGGGCGAGCCCGGTTCCGGCTATCCGCCCGACGGTCCGGCCGGTGGTTGGCAGCCGGTGCCCGTGCCCGGGGTGTCCCCGCAGGCCGCGATGCGGGCGGGCCACGCGGACCGGGACCGGACGATCGACGTGCTCAAGGCCGCGTTCGCCGAGGGGCGGCTCTCCGTCCAGGAGTACGAGCAGCGCCACGAGGCGGTGGCCACGGCGCAGACGTACGGCCAGCTGGCCGCGCTGGTGGCCGACCTGCCGTCGGGGCCGATGACGGGGCCGCCGGCCGCCGTCGCGACGCCCGTTCCGGCCACCTTCATGGCCGTCCCGCCGCCGCCCCAGGTCCGCCCCACCAACGTGCTCGCCGTGGTCTCCCTGGTGGCTAGCTTGTTCGGGCTCTCCCTCCCCGCCGTGATCACCGGTCACATCGCCCGTTCGGAGATCCGCCGCCGCAACATGGAGGGCGACTGGGCGGCCGTCCTCGGCCTGGTCATCGGCTACATGGGCTGCGCGTTCTGGACGCTGATGATCCTGATGGGCATCGCCTGAGGCCCGCCCGGTTCGACGGCCTTGCGGTGGTCCGTCCACCTCGCCGATGGGGCCTTCCCCGAACGGAGGACCTATGATGCCCGGGGCTGCCGCCGCGCGCCCGGAAGCAGTACGTTCTCCGTCACCGGCCGACGCCGAAGGGTCGGGCGGGCCGAGCGAGAGACCACGAGCTGAGGACCGTACCAGTGACAGTCAGTGCCCAAGAGGCCTCCAGGATCCCGCCGATCGGAGGGCGCTCGCTGATCCGGGGATCGGCGGGCCGTTCCGCGGCTCGGCTCCGGACGTCGGCTCCGGCACTGCTCGCGGGTGAGGTCCTGATCGCCTTCCTGGCGGCCCTGGTGCTCCCCGTGATGGCGACCAAGTTCCACATGGACCCGCTGAACCGGATCGCCCAGGTGAGCGGTCTCGCGGCGCTGCAGCTGCGGTTCGCGGTCATCGGCTTCCTCCTGCTCGGCGCGGTCGTGCTCGCGATGCGCTTCCGTTCGGGCCGGCACTTCAACCTGGTGGCCCGGTTCTCCGCGGCCGCCGTCGCCGGCCTCGCCAGCGGTTTCGTGGCGGCCGGCGCGGTGATGGCCCTGCTGGGCACGCCCTGGCCGATGTTCGGCCTGAACGGCGACAGCGGGCGGATCGTCGAGTGGGCCCACGCGGTGGCGAACGGCCAGCCCTCGGGCTCGGCGGTCTACCCCCCGGCGCCGCTGTACACCCTGGGCTACTACGCCGAGTGGTTCCGCGGCGGCAACACCGCGTACGCCTTCAAGGACCTCCAGATCCTCGGTGCCGCCGCGTTCGGCCCGCTGGTCTACCTCTCGTGGCGGATGCTGCTCAGCCCGGTGCGGGCCCTCGCCTTCGGGGTGCTGCCGGCCTTCGCCCTGATCGACGCGTACAAGCCGTACAGCCAGACCGTGCTGGTGGTCCTGGTGCCGGTCCTGGTCGCCGTGGTCGTGCACCTGCGCCGCAGCGGTACGGACGGCTGGCGGCTGCTGCTGGTGAAGGCGGTCGGCTTCGGCGCGCTGCTGGGCCTGCTGTTCCTCACCTACTCCGGCTGGTTCCTGTGGAGCTCCATCGGCGTGGTGGTCGCGGCGCTGATGTACTTCCCGTGGCGCGAGAGCCGGCTCAAGGGCCTGGCCTACCTCGGCGCCACCGTGGGCGCGTTCCTGCTGGTCTGCGGCAGCTACCTGGTGACCATGCTGACGGACGGGCAGGACACCAAGGACTCCAACTTCCGCTTCGACAACTTCACCGACCCGGCCTACTTCCTGATGTGGCGCACCGACATGCCGGGCAAGGTGGGCGACTGGCCGATCCCCGGCGAGTTCGGCGGCATGGACCTGTTCGCCGTGGTGATGTTCGTCGCACTGGGCGCCGCCCTCTGGCTGGGCATCCGCAAGCCGGTGGTCGTCACCATCAGCTGCATGTTCGCGAGCGCCTGGGTGATGCGGATGTTCATCGCCTCGCACATGTACGAGACGCAGACGGTCCAGCTCTACACGCGTACCAACAACCAGCTGCTGTACTGCGGCCTGCTGCTGTGCGCCCTGCTGGTCCACCTGGTCTCGCTCCGGCTGGCCGAGCACCGCCGGCTCGCGCAGGACGGGGAGGCCGCCGGTGCCGCCGGGACCGGGGGACTCGCCGGAACGCCCCTGCCCGGTCCGCACGCGGCCGTCGTCGGTACGCTGTTCGCTCTTCTCTTCCTGTTCGGTACGGTCTCCTCGTCGATGTCGGACCGCTACATGCCGGCCAAGGAGAACACCTACCGGATCCTGCCGTGGGTGTCGCACACCATGCAGAACCTCGACGGCACCTGCCCGAAGTTCGCGCCGGGTGGGCGCTGCTCCAAGACCGGTGACCAGTCATGGCAGAGCATGATCAAGTAACCAGTTCCCGCCCACGAGCCCGAACTGACCCCAAAGGCCCAATCCTGATGATGATCACCGCCGTCAAGAGCCTCGCCGACCGGCTCGCCTCCTCGCCGAGGCGTCTGTGGGCCGTGGCGTTCGCGATCCTGTTCGCCCTGAGCGCGTCCTGGTCGATCGCCACCCCGGTCGGCGCCTCGCCGGACGAGCACGCCCACCTCATCCGGGCCGCGGCCGTCGCCCGCGGCCAGATCGAGGGCCGCGAGGTCATGGTCCCGCACCTGGTGGGCGGCATCGAGGGCCAGTTCGCGGAGACCGGGGTGGAGCTCCCGCGGATCTACCAGGACCTGAAGGACGTCAACTCCTGCTACGTCTTCAAGTCCGAGAGCCCGGCCTCCTGCGCGCCGCGGCTCATCGACCGGCCCGGGGAGACCCTGGTCACCACCGCGGCCGGGCGCTACCACCCGGCGTACTACCTCGCGGTGGGCTGGCCGAGCCTCCTGGTCCCCGGCGCGAAGGGCTTCTACCTGATGCGCCTGATGTCGGCGCTGATCTGCTCCGCCCTGGTGGCGAGCGCGGTGGTCTCGGCGGCGGAGTGGCGGCGGCGGTCCTTCACCCTGCTGGGCACGGTCACCGCGGCCACGCCGATGGCGCTGTTCCTGTTCGGCATGGTCAACCCGAGCGGTCCGGAGATCGCGGCGGGCATCCTGGTCTGGAGCGCCGGGCTGCCGATGCTGATGAACCCGGACCCGCACCTGCTGAACCGCCGGGTCGCCCGGCTGGGCATCGGCGCGCTGGTGCTGATCAGCATCCGCCCGCTGGGCGCGATCTGGTTCGCCGGGGCGCTGTTCTTCGCGCTGCTGCTGAGCCAGAAGGGCGCGGTGCGCGAGGTGCTCCGCCGCAAGGTGACCTGGCTCTGGGGCGGCCTGGGCGCCGCGTCCGCCGTCGCGGCCCTGGCCTGGTCGTCGAGCCACCCGGACAACTCGATCATCAACACCCCGAGCGACCTCACCCCGCTGGCCGCGGCCCGGAAGACCTTCGACTTCGGGCTGCTGTACATGAAGCAGATGATCGGCTACTTCGGCTGGCTGGACGCGGAGGCGCCGGCCGCGACGCTGCTGGTCTGGTGCGGCGTGGTGCTCGCCCTGGCGATGTTCGCCCTGTGCTACGCCCGGTTCCGGGACGCCCTGGCGATCGTCGGTGTGATGATCGGCATCGTCGTGATACCGATAGTGGCGCAGGCCATGCAGGCGGCCAAGCTGGGCATGATCTGGCAGGGCCGCTACCTGCTGCCGTTCGCCGTCGGGCTGCCCATCCTGTGCGCCGCGATCTGCCACGAGCGGCTGCCCTGGGGCGGCTTCGCCTGGCGCCGGCTGCTGGTGATCTCCGGCTTCTCGCTGTCGCTGGTCAACGCCGCGGCCTTCCTCTGGGCGCTGCGCCGCAACACGGTCGGCAGCACCGGCCCGCTGCTGATCAACCCGGCCCACTGGTCCCCGCCCGGCACCTGGATGCTGTGGCTGGCCGTGTACAGCCTGGCCGCGCTGGCGCTGGGGCTGTTCACGGCGGTGTCGGACAACCGGGACCGCCCGCTGCCGCAGTCGGCCGGGACGGCCGGCGGCGACGCCAGTCAGGATCCGCCCCGGCTCGCCGGGGCCCACGCGGAGGCGTAGGGTCGCGGTGCGGGGGCTGCCCGGTTGTGGTAGGGAGCCCCGCCCCGGCCCGGTTCCCGGGCCGCTTCCGGTGCAAGCCCCGCGACCTGCGGCGTTGCATTTGTTTTGACCGAGCCCCATGCGCTAGGTACGCTCTGACCTTGTGCCTGGGGTGTCCCCGGGTCCTTGTGCGTGCATGCACACCGGTCGCCGCGCCGAGCCGGAGCGCTTCCCAGCGCGCCGCGCGTAGAGCGCCGTCGCTGTACAGCAGCCATGGGATTCCGTGTCGTAACAAGCCCAACACACCCGACCGCGTGGGTCGACCACGGGGCCGTGTGCGAGGGAGACACCGCAGGTTAGTTCCACCAAGCCTTGGCACACAGAAAACGGAGAAACGGTGCCTACGATCCAGCAGCTGGTCCGAAAGGGCCGGCAGGACAAGGTCGAGAAGAACAAGACTCCCGCGCTGAAGGGTTCCCCGCAGCGCCGTGGGGTCTGCACGCGTGTGTACACGACCACCCCGAAGAAGCCGAACTCGGCTCTCCGCAAGGTCGCCCGTGTGCGCCTCACCAGCGGGATCGAGGTCACCGCTTACATCCCGGGCGAGGGCCACAACCTGCAGGAGCACTCCATCGTGCTGGTGCGCGGTGGTCGTGTGAAGGACCTTCCTGGTGTCCGCTACAAGATCATCCGCGGTTCGCTTGACACCCAGGGTGTCAAGAACCGCAAGCAGGCTCGCAGCCGCTACGGCGCCAAGAAGGAGAAGTAAGAATGCCTCGTAAGGGCCCCGCCCCGAAGCGCCCGGTCATCATCGACCCGGTTTACGGCTCCCCGGTCGTCACCCAGCTGGTCAACAAGATCCTGCTGCACGGCAAGCGCTCCACCGCCGAGCGGATCGTCTACGGCGCCCTCGAGGGCGTCCGTGAGAAGACCGGCTCGGACCCGGTCGTGACGCTGAAGCGCGCGCTGGAGAACGTCAAGCCGGCCCTCGAGGTCAAGTCCCGCCGTGTCGGTGGCGCGACCTACCAGGTTCCGGTCGAGGTCCGTCCGGGCCGCGCCAGCACCCTGGCGCTGCGCTGGATGGTCGGTTACTCCCGCGCCCGTCGCGAGAAGACCATGACCGAGCGCCTGATGAACGAGATCCTCGACGCCAGCAACGGCCTGGGCGCTTCCGTGAAGCGTCGCGAGGACACCCACAAGATGGCCGAGTCCAACAAGGCCTTCGCGCACTACCGCTGGTAGTCCGTACCCCGTCACTAGACAGAGAGAGAACGAGCCACCATGGCTGCAACCTCCCTTGACCTCGCCAAGGTCCGCAACATCGGGATCATGGCGCACATCGACGCGGGCAAGACCACCACCACCGAGCGGATCCTGTTCTACACCGGCGTGTCGTACAAGATCGGTGAGGTCCACGATGGCGCTGCCACCATGGACTGGATGGAGCAGGAGCAGGAGCGCGGCATCACGATCACGTCGGCCGCGACGACCTGTCACTGGACCGTCGACGATGCCGACCACACCATCAACATCATCGACACCCCGGGTCACGTCGACTTCACCGTCGAGGTGGAGCGTTCGCTGCGCGTCCTCGACGGTGCCGTGACGGTGTTCGACGGTGTCGCCGGTGTCGAGCCCCAGTCCGAGACCGTGTGGCGGCAGGCTGACCGCTACGGCGTCCCGCGCATCTGCTTCATCAACAAGCTGGACCGCACGGGCGCGAACTTCTTCTTCTGCGTCCAGACCATCGTGGACCGCCTCGGCGCGACCCCGCTGGTCATGCAGCTGCCGATCGGTGCCGAGTCGGACTTCCAGGGCGTCGTCGACCTGGTCCGCATGAAGGCGCTGGTCTGGTCGGCCGAGGCCGCCAAGGGCGAGATGTACGACATCGTCGACATCCCGGCCGAGCTGCAGGAGCAGGCGGACGAGTACCGCGAGGCGCTGATCGACACCGTGTCGAACGTCAGCGACGAGATCATGGAGCTCGCCCTCGAGGGCGAGGACATCCCGGTCGAGCTGCTGCAGACGGCGATCCGCAAGGGCACGCTGAACTCGGACTTCACCCCGATCTTCTGCGGCACCGCGTTCAAGAACAAGGGCGTTCAGCCCCTGCTCGACGCCGTCGTCAAGTACCTGCCGTCCCCGCTGGACATCGAGTCCATCGAGGGCACCAAGCCGGGCGACGACACCGTCAAGATCTCCCGCAAGGCCTCGGACGACGAGCCGCTCGCCGCGCTCGCGTTCAAGATCATGTCGGACCCGCACCTCGGCAAGCTCACCTTCGTCCGGGTCTACTCGGGCCGCCTGGAGTCCGGCACCTCGGTGCTGAACGCCGTCAAGGGCAAGAAGGAGCGCATCGGCAAGATCTACCGCATGCACGCGAACAAGCGTGAGGAGATCGACTCGGTGGGCGCCGGCGACATCATCGCCGTCATGGGCCTGAAGCAGACCACCACCGGTGAGACGCTGTCCGACGAGAAGAACCCGGTCATCCTGGAGTCCATGGACTTCCCGGCCCCGGTCATCCGCGTCGCGATCGAGCCCAAGTCCAAGGGTGACCAGGAGAAGCTGGGTGTCGCCATCCAGCGTCTCGCCGAGGAGGACCCGTCCTTCCAGGTCAACACGGACGAGGAGACCGGCCAGACCATCATCGCGGGTATGGGCGAGCTGCACCTCGAGGTGCTGGTCGACCGTATGCGCCGTGAGTTCAAGGTCGAGGCCAACGTCGGCAAGCCGCAGGTCGCGTACCGCGAGACCATCCGCCAGGCGGTCGAGCGCATCGACTACACCCACAAGAAGCAGACCGGTGGTTCCGGTCAGTTCGCCAAGGTGCAGATCGCGATCGAGCCGCTCGAGCAGGCCGAGGGCTACGAGTTCGTCAACAAGGTCACCGGTGGCCGCGTTCCGCGGGAGTACATCCCGTCGGTCGACGCCGGTTGCCAGGAGGCCATGGAGTTCGGCATCCTCGCCGGCTACCCGCTGCAGGGTGTCCGCGTGAGCCTGCTCGACGGCCAGGCGCACGACGTCGACTCGTCCGAGCTCGCGTTCAAGATCGCCGGTTCGATGGCGTTCAAGGAAGGCGCGAAGAAGGCCAAGCCGGTCCTCCTCGAGCCGATGATGGCCGTCGAGGTCACCACGCCCGAGGACTACATGGGCGACGTGATCGGCGACATCAACTCTCGCCGTGGCCAGATCCGGTCCATGGACGAGCGTCACGGTGCCCGCGTCGTCTCGGCGCTGGTGCCCCTCTCCGAGATGTTCGGCTACGTCGGTGACCTGCGCAGCAAGACCTCTGGTCGCGCGAGCTACTCGATGCAGTTCGACTCGTACGCCGAGGTTCCGAAGAACGTGGCGGACGACATCATCGCCAAGGCCAAGGGCGAGTGACGTCCCGATAATCGGGACGATAGCGAAGCCTTAGGCTATTAGGAGGCAACCCGGGAGGATCCGGTCGGATCCTCCCGGGAAGCCTCCGGCCCCCCCACCAGCGGGACGGCACGGGATGTCCTCCGGACAACCCGCACCAAAACCGATCAAAGACCAACTGGCGTCAGCACGGCGTACAGGAACTGTCCTCAGGAGGACTCAGTGGCGAAGGCGAAGTTCGAGCGGACGAAGCCCCACGTCAACATCGGCACCATCGGTCACATCGACCACGGCAAGACCACGCTGACCGCGGCCATCACCAAGGTGCTGCACGACGCGTACCCGGACCTGAACCCCTTCACGCCGTTCGACCAGATCGACAAGGCCCCGGAGGAGCGTCAGCGCGGTATCACCATCTCGATCGCGCACGTCGAGTACCAGACCGAGGACCGGCACTACGCGCACGTCGACTGCCCGGGTCACGCTGACTACATCAAGAACATGATCACCGGTGCCGCCCAGATGGACGGCGCCATCCTGGTGGTCGCCGCCACCGACGGCCCGATGCCGCAGACCAAGGAGCACGTCCTCCTGGCCCGCCAGGTCGGCGTTCCGTACATCGTCGTCGCCCTGAACAAGGCCGACATGGTGGACGACGAGGAGATCCTGGAGCTCGTCGAGCTCGAGGTCCGTGAGCTGCTCTCCGAGTACGAGTTCCCGGGCGACGACCTGCCGGTCGTCCGCGTCTCCGCGCTGAAGGCCCTCGAGGGCGACGCCGAGTGGGGCCAGAAGCTCCTCGGCCTGATGAAGGCTGTCGACGAGAGCATCCCGACCCCGGCCCGCGCCGTGGACCAGCCGTTCCTGATGCCGATCGAGGACGTCTTCACGATCACCGGTCGTGGCACCGTCGTCACCGGTCGCATCGAGCGCGGCATCCTGAAGGTCAACGAGACTGTCGACATCATCGGCATCAAGGAGACCAAGACCACCACCACGGTCACCGGCATCGAGATGTTCCGCAAGCTGCTCGACGAGGGCCAGGCCGGTGAGAACGTCGGTCTGCTGCTCCGTGGCATCAAGCGCGAGGACGTCGAGCGCGGCCAGGTCATCATCAAGCCGGGTTCGGTCACGCCGCACACCGACTTCGAGGCCCAGGCCTACATCCTGTCGAAGGACGAGGGTGGCCGTCACACCCCGTTCTTCAACAACTACCGCCCGCAGTTCTACTTCCGTACCACGGACGTGACCGGCGTCGTGACCCTCCCCGAGGGCACCGAGATGGTCATGCCGGGCGACAACACCGCCATGACCGTCGCGCTGATCCAGCCGATCGCCATGGAGGAGGGCCTGAAGTTCGCCATCCGTGAGGGTGGCCGCACCGTCGGCGCCGGCCAGGTCACCAAGATCATCAAGTAATTGATGTTCTGACCTGCCTGCCTCGTACAGGCTCAGTCCGAAGGGCCCCGCGCACCGTCCGGTGCGCGGGGCCCTTCGGCGTCTCATGGGGACTTCACCGGAGCGTGACTCCCTTCATCGCCAGCTCATCGCGGACTGTTATCGTCGGGCAACCAATCAGCCCCGCCGTCGCGGAAAGTGGGACCAACGCATGTCAACGGCACCGCTGTTGTCGGTCGTGATGCCTATCTACAACGAGCAGGAGGCACTCCCGCTGACCGTTGAACGGCTGAGGCCGATCCTCGACGGGCTCGACGTGGCCTACGAAGTGGTCGGCGTCGACGACGGCAGCACCGACGTCACCCCGGTCCTGATGCGGAAGATCCGCCAGGACTGGCCGGAGTTCCGCATCGTCCGCTTCTCCCGCAACTCCGGGCACCAGGCGGCGCTCACCGCGGGCCTCCACCGCTCCTTCGGCGAGTACGTCGTCTCCATCGACGCCGACCTCCAGGACCCGCCGGAGAAGATCCCCGAGATGCTGGCGCTCGCCCGCGAGCAGGACCTGGACATCGTCTACGGCGTGCGCGGCGACCGCGGCACCGACACCTTCTTCAAGCGGCACACCGCCGGCGGGTACTACCGGCTGATGCGCCGGCTGGTCGGCCAGCGGATGCCCAACCAGGCCGGCGACTTCCGGCTGCTCAGCCGGGCGGCGGTGGACGCGCTCAAGGCGATGCCCGAGCACCAGCCGGTCTACCGGCTGCTGGTGCCCTGGCTGGGCTTCCCCAGCGGCGAGGTGGTCTACGTGCGCGAGGAGCGGGTCGCGGGCAGCAGCCACTACCCGCTGTCCAAGATGGTCCGGCTCGCGCTCGACAGCGTCACCAACTTCTCCGCCGCCCCGCTGCGGCTGGCCACCTGGCTCGGGCTGTTCAGCTTCCTGGTCTGCATCCTGCTGGCGCTCTACACCACGGTCGCGTACGCCGTCGGCTCCACCGTGCCGGGCTGGTCCTCGCTGTTCATAGGGATGCTCTTCATCGGTGCCGTGCAGCTGGTCTGCGTGGGCCTGCTCGGGGAGTACGTCGGCCGGATCTACTCGGCGGTGCAGGCGCGGCCCGCGTACTTCGTCGGCTACGACTCGGCCGAGGAGCCGGACCGGTACGGGACGGGCGCGTGAACGGGGCCCTGTCCACCGACCGGGACGACCGGGACGAGCCCGCCGGGGCTGCCGCGGGGCCGCGAACGGCCCGCCGGCAGCTGCCGTCCTTCCTCGTCATCGGGGTGCTGAGCACCGTCTTCTGCCTGCTGCTGTTCGTGCTGCTGCGGCTGGTCGCCTCGCCGCAGGTGGCCAACCTGGTCGCGCTGGCGGTCAGCGCGGTGGTCAACACCGCGGCCAACCGGCGCTTCACCTTCGGCATCACCGGCTCGGAGGGCGCGGTGCGCCACCAGCTGCAGGGCGGGGTCGCGTTCCTGATCGGGCTGGGCCTGTCCAGCGGGGCCCTGGCGCTGCTGGACGTGGCGGTGCCGCACGCCTCCCGGGCGGTCGAGGTGACGGGCCTGGTGGTGGCCAACGGCCTCGCCACGGTGGTCCGGTTCGTGCTGGCCAAGGTATGGGTCTTCCGGGAGCCACGCCGGAAGCGTGGCAGGCGGGGTTCGGGGCGGCGCTGCGGCGGGTGGGGCTCGGGTAGCGGCGGAACCGGGGCGGCCGGACGGAGGCGCCGGCCGTCACCGCCGGCGGTTCCCGCCGGGGGGCGGGGGGACCCGGTGGTCGCGGTGGGGGCCGAGGGTGAGGCGGTGGGTGCGGCAGTGGGCGGCGATCAGTGGGAGGGCGGCGAGGGTGGCGCGCCAGGAGCCGGGGGCGGAGGTGCAGTCCGAGTCGTGCAGCAGGAGGGTGGCGCCGCCGGTGAGGCCCGGGCGGGCGGTCGCGTAGACGGACTCGCCGGTGGCCTCCGCCGTCCAGTCGCGGCCCCAGGCGGTCCACAGCACGCTGCGCAGGCCGAGCCGGCGGGCGGCCAGGGCCGGTCCGGCGGTCAGCACGCCGTACGGCGGGCGGTACCAGAGCGGACGGGCCCCGCAGAGTCCGGTCACGGCCTCGGCGGCGCGGCGAAGTTCGCGCAGGTCGCGGGCGGGGGCCGGGTACCACTGCGGCCGGTGGTGCCACCCGTGGACGGCCACCTCGTGGCCGCGCAGCACCAGTTCGCGGCCGAGCCCGGGGGCGCGCTCCAGCATCGCGCCGAGCAGGAAGAAGGTGGCGCGGACGCCGAGCCCGTCCAGCGCGTCGAGGATGTACGGGGTGCTGCCCGGGTCCGGTCCGTCGTCGAAGGTCAGGGCGATGTGGCCGGGGGCGGTGCCGTGGCCGGCGGTGCGGCGGGCCAGGGTGCGGCGCAGCGGCGGCAGCCGGACGGCGGCCGGGGCGAGGTGCAGGAACTCGGCGCCGGCGGCGAGGGCGAGGGCCGCGCCGGCCGCGGCGGCCGGACGGTGGGCGGTGGCGGCGCTCACCCGAAGCGGGAGGCCATCCGGCGGAACACGCCCGGGGCGACGCCGTGGATGCGGGCCGGGAAGCCGAGCCAGTGCGGGACGTAGAGCCGGTCGCGCTCGGTGGTGATGGTGGCGACCACCACGTCCGCGACCCGCTCCGCCGTGACCGGGCGCGGCCGGTCGCGCTGGTACGGGGTGCCGCGCCGGTCGAAGAACGGGGTGTCGACCGCTCCCGGGAGCACCAGGCGCACCCCCACCCCGGTGCCGCGCAGCTCGTACCAGAGGCTCTCCGCGAACATCGTCAGTCCGCCCTTGGTGGCGGCGTACCCCGACTCCTCGCGCACGCCGACCTGGCCGGCCATCGAGCCGAGCAGCACGATCCGGCCGCGGCGGCGCTCCAGCATGCCGGGCAGCAGCAGCCGGACCAGGCGCAGCGGGGCCGCGAGGTTGACCTCGATCATCCGGTCCAGGGTGTCGGACGGCGTCCGCTCGTACGGGCCGCGCCAGCCCAGGCCGGCGCTCGCGATCAGGGCGTCCACCCGGCCCGTCGCGGCCAGGGCGGCCTCGGCGAGGCGGGCCGGGCCGTCCGGCTTGCTCAGGTCCTCGGGCAGGGCGCGACCGCCGGTGCGGTCGGCGAGTTCGTCGAGGCGGGCGCGGTCGGTGCCGGAGAGCAGCGTGTGCCAGCCGGCGGCGGCCAGGCGGGTGGCGGTGGCGTGGCCGATCCCGGAGGAGGCTCCCGTGATCAGGGCGACGGGGCGGTCGGCCGGGGCCGTCCTGCCCTCCGGGCCGGGGCGGCCCGGGGCGTCCGTCCGGTCCGACCGCCGGGGTCGGGGGTGGGGCTCCTCCGCCATCGGGCACCTGCCGCTCTGTGACCGGGTCGCCGTCCGTTTTGTCCGGCAAGTCACCTTCGCACGGCGGAGCCGTCCGGGCTACCGGGGCGGGGCGGCGGGCTCCGCCTCGGCGTCCCGGCGCGGGGCGGCGAGCTCGGCGGACTCGCCCTCCAATTCGCCGAAGCGGGAGAGCACGAAGGTGCCGCCGACCGCCACCGCGAAGCCCGTCAGCGCGCACCACTCGAAACCGGGGCGCGCCGCGTCCCCGAGCGCCGCCACGCCGACCAGGGCCGGGCCGAAGGTCTCGGTCACCGTCCCGGCGGCGGTCGCGGCCGTCACCGTGCCGCGCTGCAGGGCCAGGGCGTAGGCCAGGTAGCCGCCGAGGCCGCCGACGGCGAGGGCGTAGGCGGCCGGGTCGGTGAGGACGGAGAGCGGGCCGGAGGCGTCCAGGACCCGCACGGCCAGGCTGGTCACCCCGAAGCCCGCCCCGGCCAGCAGCCCCAGGCCGGCCGCGGCCGCGTTGCCCTCGCGGCGCACCAGGAGCAGGGTGGCCAGCAGCATGACGGCGGTGGTGGCGAGCAGCGCCCAGTGGAACGCGGGCGGGGCGTGGTCACGGCCCTCCCGTCCGGAGCCGAGCGCCAGCAGGGTCAGGCCGACGACCACGGCGAACAGGCCCGCGAGGTCTCCCCGGCGCAGCCGCGCGCCCAGCAGCCGGACGGCGGCCACGGCGGTGACGGCCAGGCTCGCGTTGGTGACGGCCTGGACGAGGAAGAGCGGGAGGGTGCGCAGGGCGACGATGCTCAGCACGAACCCGACGATGTCCAGCAGTGTGCCGAGGAGGAACTGCCAGGACCGCGCCAGCGCGGCCAGCAGGCCCGCCCGCACCCGGTCGGCCCGGGGCGCCGACCGTGCCCCGCGCGCCTGGAAGACCGCCCCGAACCCGAAGCAGACGGTCGCGACCAGTGCGGTGGTCAGTCCCAGCAGCATGCCTCTCCCAGCCTCGCGGGGCAGCATCGGTCCACCCCTCAGTCTGGGCCCGCGGGGGCGGGGGCGCACGGGTGGGGCACCCCGAGCGGCACAGGAGCCGACCGCCCGCGGCGGCTCTGCCCATCGGGTGGACCCGGTCGGCGCGCGGTTTGCCGACGAACCTGTTGCGCCACGTCTGACCCATGCATCAGCACATCATCCCGATCGCCGCATCCGGTCTGAAGATCGACTGGGCCAGGATGCCGACCTACAACACGATCATGTCCGTGGCCGCCGGCGCCGGTCTGCTCCTCGTGGTCGCCCTGGGCCGCCGGCTCCTCGTCCAGGGGCACGGCGGCACGCTGGAGGGCTGGGCGCTGGCATTCGCCGCCCTCGGGTTCACGCTCGTCACCACCGGCCTGCACATGACCCTGACCTGGCCGCTGGCGGGGCAGGGGTTCCCGTTCGACAACGTCATCTTCGGCGAACCCGCCCTGGCGTTCGGGGTCTTCCTGCTCACCGCCGCCTTCTACCTCTGGAAGCGCGGCAGCGACCTCCTCGCCGTGGACGGCGTCGACCGGACGGTCCGGGTGGCCGCACCGATCTCGGTGTTCGTCTTCGGCATGGGGCTCGCCTGTTTCGGCATCGCGGCCGCGGGCTGGAAGTACACCCTCTTCGCCGCCCCGCCCGAGGAGCCCATCTCCGGGGAGTTCGCGGACTGGCCGTGGCTGGAGGCCAGCTTCATGTCCGGGCTGTACGTCCTGGTCGGCATCGGGGCCCTGCTCTTCCCGTTCGCGCTGCGGGCCCCCCGGCGGTGGATGAGCCCGGTCATCGGCGTCGTGTGGGGGCTGGCCGGCCTCGCGTTCCTGGCGTTCGGCGGGCTGAACTACTTCACCCACATCGGGCTCATCGTCAACACCATGTGACCGACGGCGGGTGCGGTGGCCCCGGTGGCCCCGGCGGACCGGGATCCGCCGGGGCCACCGCGCGCGGTGCCGCGTCAGCCGAGCGCGCCGGCCAGCAGCGCGGCCGCCCCGGCGACCAGCGGCTCGTCCATCGGGGCCGCCTGGTCCGCGGGCTTGGTGGTGAGCACTGCGAGGAGGACGGGGGCGCCGGCCGGGGTCCAGGCGATGCCGACGTCGTTGGTGGTGCCGTGGCTGCCGGTGCCGGTCTTGTCGCCGAGGGCCCAGTCCGCCGGCAGGCCCGCGCGGAAGCGGTGCTCGCTGGTGGTGTTCCCCCGCAGCCAGGAGGTGATCTGCTCCCGCTTGGCCGGCGGCAGGGCGCTGCCGAGCGCGAGCCGGCCGTAGGTGCGGGCGATGGCCTGCGGGGTGGTGATGTCGGTGCGGCGGTCGGGCTCGGCGCTGTTGAGCTCGGGCTCCCAGCGGTCCAGGCGGGTGACCGGGTCGCCGATCGAGCGGGCGAAGCGGGTGACGGCGGGCGGTCCGCCGAGTTCGCGCAGCAGCAGGTTGGCCGCGGTGTTGTCGCTGTACTCGATGGCGGCGGCGCAGAGCTCGGCGACGGTCAGGCCGTTCGCCAGGTTCTCCGGCTCGCTGGTGATCGTGCCGCCGTCGGCCCGCTCGACGTCGGCGGCGGTGTACCGGATCCGCCGGGTGAGGAACTCGCCGTCGCGGTCGAGGTCCCGCAGGACGGCGGCGACGGCGACCGTCTTGAAGACCGAGCACATCGGGAACAGCTCGTCGGCGCGGTACCGGACGGTCCGGCCGGTGGCCAGGTTGTGGCCGTAGACGCCGAGGCGGCCGGAGTGTTCCTTCTCCAGAGCGGCGAGGGCCGGGCGCAGACCCGGATCGTCGACCGTCGCGGCGCGGGCCGGTCCGCCGGTCGCCGCGCGGGCCGCTCCGCCGGTCGCGGCGGTGAGGGCCACCGCCGCTCCCAGGCCGAGGACGGTCCGGCGGGTGTGGCGGGCGCCCGTAGGCTGCGGGTGCATGCTCCTCCTCCGATCGGATGTGGCGGCGCGGGCCGCCTTCTCGACCAGAGGGACGCGATCGTCGCGCCGATGGTTCGTCAGCAGTGTTCATCCGTCCGGGTGTTCACGGACGGATGGCCACCCCGGCGTACAGCGAGACCTCCGACGGAGGACCGGGGACCTCGCCGGGCGCCGGCCGCCACTGCGCGATCGGGACGAGCCCCGGGTCGAGGAGGTTCCAGCCGTCGAAGAAGCGGGCCGTCTCCAGCAGCCTCCGGGCCTGGGCCGCGGTGCCGGCGGCCTCGTAGATCCGGGTCAGCCGGGCGATGTCCTCCGGCGCGAACTCGGGGCTGACGTGGCTCAGCACCAGGGCGCTGCCGGGGACGAGCGCCGACTTGAGGTGCTCGACGAGTTCGTAGGCGCCGTGGGAGTCGGGGACGAAGTGGAGCAGGGCGTTGAGCGAGAGCACGACGGGGCGGGACAGGTCGAGGGTCTCCCGCAGGCCGGGGGCGGCGAGCAGTTCGGCCGGGTCGGTGGCGTCGGCCTCGACGTAGGCGGTGCGGCCCTCGGGAGTGCCGGTGAGCAGCGCCTGGGCGTGCGAGAGCACGATCGGGTCGTTGTCGGCGTAGACGACCCTGGCGTCCGGCCGGACGCCCTGGGCGACCTCGTGCAGGTTGGGCGAGGTGGGGATGCCGGTGCCGATGTCGAGGAACTGGTCGAAGCCGGCCTCGGCGAGGGCGCGGGTCGAACGCTGCATGAAGGCCCGGTTGACGCGGGCGGCGGCACGCAGCCAGGGCGCGGCGGCGAGGGCGCGTCCGGCGGCCTCGCGGTCGGCGGCGAAGTTGGTGAAGCCGCCGAGGAAGTAGTCGTACATCCGCGCCGAGTGGGGGACGTTGAGCCGCAGGTCCACCCCGTCGTAGAGGCCCATCACACGCTCCCCCGGTTGCGCTGCCGATCGGTCCTTCCCGCTCACGATAGGCGCGTCCCGTCCCGTTCCGAACGGCTTTGAGCATTCCGACCAACCACCGACTCCCATGAGATGACAATCTGTATTCGCTTTGCAGCCTGGAGTGACAGGGCTGATGGAATGAGGATGGGCGCAGACAGCCCGACCCTCGGGTGGCCCGGTGAGCAGCCGACGGCCACGGAAAGCAGGCTCGATGACGATCGACAGGGGCGCTCCGGCACACCGGCACCGGGGCGGAACGGCCTTGGCGCACCTCCGCGGGGCGGAGGCGGAGCCGACGACCGGTGCCGATCCCGGGCTCCGAACCGACCCCGAACTCCGCCTGGGCCTCCCCTACGCGGCCTTCTGCGAGACCCACGAACCCGCCTGGCGGGCCCTCGCCCTGACCCGGATAGGCAACCAGTCCGATGCCGCGCTGGTGGTCTCGGCGGTGAAGGCCGACCTGGCCCGCTGCTGGCCGCAGGTGCTGCGGTTCGAGGAACCGGCCGCCTACGCCTGGCGGTTGGCCAACCGGCACGTCTCGGACTGGGTGGCCGCCGAGGAGCCGGTCGAGGTGGAGGCGGTCACCTTCGCGGCGGTGATCGGCGCCTTCAAGCAGGTGGCGAAGGGGCTGCTGCACAGCGAGGCGGACGAGGTGCGACTGTACGCGGCGATCCTCGAACTGCCGGACCGGCAGCGGGACGTGGTGATCCTGCGCTACCTGCTCGGCCTGCACGTCAAGGTGATCGCGGCCTACCTGGGGCGCCCGGTGGCGACGGTCCACTCCAACCTCCGGCACGCCCGGGAGCGGCTGGCCCGCCGCCTCGGGGTGGGCGAACTCCCGGACGGCGGAGCCGAACTGTGACCACCGGGCCGGGGGGCCGGGCTCCGGACGGATCGGGCCCGGCCGACGGGGGGCGCACCGTGTTCCACGTCCCGCGCCCCGAACGCGCCCACGCGGAGCGGATCGCCGCCGTGCGCCAGGCGAGACTCACGGCCGCCCCCGCCCACCTGCCCTCGGAGCACGAGCAGGCCGCCTTCGAACTCGGCCTGGTGGTGGCCCTGGTGCTGGGGGCGCCGAACGCCTCGCACGGGCTCGACCTCCTGGTGAACGCGCGCCGGATCGAGCCCGAGGGGGCCGAGGTGTTCGGCGCGCTGCTGTACGCCACCGGCAAGGAGGAGGGAGCCGAGTTCTGGTGGCACTTCGCGGCCGGCTCCGGCAGCGGGACGGCCGCGTACTGCCTGCACCTGCACCACCTGATGCTTGGCGAGACCGACGACGCCGACTACTGGCGGGCCTGGTCGGACCAACTCGCCACGGCCGAACGGCCGCCCGGTCCGCGGGCGCTGCGGACGGACCGGCCGCTCCTCCCGGACGACGTGCGGCGCGACATCCTCTCCCGGGTGCACCGGGGGCTGGCCCCGCAGCTGCCGCCCGCCCTGGTCGCGGTGATCGACCGCCTGCCGGTGCAGGACGACGGCGCGGAGGAGGTGCCGAGCCCCTGGGACCTCACCTCGGGCACGACGTCCGCCTGCTCCTGGGAGGACCTCCCGTGGGAACCGGCGGACGACCATGGCGCCCCGCGGCGGTGAGCGGCGCCCCCTGGGGGTGAGCGCCGCGCGGGCGGTCGTGATCACCTCTTCAGGTGAGCGCGGACCGCCGGGCGACGACCGCCGGGTCGCGCCCGCTTCCGGCCTCGACCACGGAGACGGCGAACCGATCGCCCCAGTGCACCACCTGACGGTCCGGGAAGCCGTCCGAGCCGGATCCGCTGCTCTCGGCGGCGAACCGGACGGTGACCCGCCTGGCCACTGGCAGCACGGCGGCGGTCGGTTCGGCGACAGGGGCCGGTGGCGCGGCAGCGGTCGGAGTCGCGCCGGACGGGATCGCGCCGAGTGACGCCGGATCGCGCGGCGGGGCGTCGCGCGGTGTCACGTCGTAGGTGCCTTTCGACGCGCCGGGGAGGGCGGTGGAGGGCTCGACAAGGGGTGCGATCTGGACGCTACCAGCGCGCTCGCGAACTGGCCCAGACCAAGCCCGGAGGAATTGCGCGCTTCATCAACTCCCCTTCCACACAAGCGAATTGACATGTATCGGCGACTCCCCGAGAGCCGCGACGGCAGCCCGGAACGGCTCCGCCACCGGAACGTCGCAGAGCCGGGACGGACCGGCGCCGAGCGCGCCCGGATCGGCCACCGGCACCGGCGACGGACCGCCCACCGACACGCCGAAGGACTGCCCGAGCCGCCCGCCGTACGCCTTGACGCAGGCCTCGCGGCGGCACCAGAGCATGGTGAACCGCGCCGCCCGCTCGGCCGGGTCGACGGGCTCCGCGACGAACCTCGCCTCCTCGGACGGGAACCAGCGCGCGGCCATCCGCTCGGCCGTCCGGGGGGCGTGGAGCCGCTCGACGTCGACGCCGACGCTTCGCCCCTCGGCGAGGGCCAGCACCGCGAGCGCCTCCGAGGCCGACCAGCTGACCCGCAGCGCACCGCCGCGCTCGGGCTCGGGCTTGCCGTGCGGCCCGTACCGCCAGACCAGCTCGGCCGGACGCACGCCGATCCGGCCGGCGACCAGCTGCCGGACGGCGCCGCGCACCACGGTGAAGCGCTCCCGCGCCACCGGCGGCATCCGCGCCGCCCGGGCCCGCTCCCCGGAATCGAGCAGTTGCCACGACTCGGCCGCGCAGGAGGCCGGTCGACGCGTGTCGATCAGCCAGAGAGCGATCTCCGTCACGGCAGGGTCAGTGTGCTGAGCACGCCGAGCCTTCGGTCGTACCCGGCCACCAATGCGGGGCGACCGGCCGCCCGCCACTGCGGAAGGTGGTCGGCCAGCTCCGCCCAGAGCCCGGTGAACGGCTGGGCCGGCGCGGGCTCCTCCGCTCCGAGGCCGGGGCCGAGCAGCAACGCCGCCTCGGGGCCGAGCTCGGCGGCCTCGGCCCGGACAGCCCGCGCCGGGGCGGTCGCACCCCGGGTCTGCCGGACCAGCAGCCCCTCGCCGGGAGCCTCCTCGCAGACCAGCACCACCACCGCGTGCCGGTCGGGCAACGGCACCGGCCCAGCGGGTTCGTAGTGCAGGGCGGTCTGCTCGGCGAGCACCACCACGGCCCGGCGGCAGGCGCCGCCGCGCTGGTGGGCGGCGGCCAGCCGCAGGGCGGTGAAGGCCGCCGCGCCGCCCTGGTCGCAGACCGCGAAGGCGAGCGGGCTGCCCGGGACGGACCGGCTGAGCGCCAGTGAGGACGGCGCGCCGGGCCGGACGTCCGGGGTGTCGAAGGCCAGGATCAGCAGGTCCGCGGGCTCGTCCTCGGCCAGCGCCTCGCCCAGCGGCCCGGCGGCCAGCTCCTCGTAGGAGTGGCCGACGCCCTCGTCCAGCAGGTCCTCACGCGGTGGAAGGCCGTACGGGCGGACGAGGTCGGAGACGAAGACCCGGAGGTCCGGGTCGAGCGAGGACTCCGAGCGGCCGTCGGAACGGCGGACGAGCACCCGGGTGATCCGCAGGCCGGTGGGGCCGGGGGCCACCCGGTCAGCCCTCGGGGATGACGTGCCCGGCGACGTAGTCGGCCAGCCTGGTGACCGACCGCAGGTCGTCCTCGGTGATCTGCTCGACGTCCACCTGGATGTCGAGCGACTCCTCCAGTTCCAGGATCAGCTCGATGGTGCCGGCCGAGGTGAGGCCGAGGTCGTCGAAGAGGCAGGCGTCCTGCGGGATCTCGGGCAGTTCGCGCTTGAGGACGCGCGGCAGCAGCTCGCCGATGCCGTGCAGGATGCGCTCGCGCAGTTCGGGGTCGGTGGTCTGGACCACGGCTTCTGACATGGGTGTCCCGTCCCGTCGTACGTGGGATGTGTGCTCCGGGCTTGCGGGCGCTCCGGGGCTCTGGGGTGGTGCGAAGGTCCGGCGTGGTGCGGGGATCCGGTGTGGTGCCGGGACCCGGCGCGGGGTGCGGACGGCGGCTTCCCGCGGAAGCGGCGGTCCGCCGGTGCCGCGCCGACGCGGCATCAGTACCGCATCGCCATCGCGGAGAAGGTGGCTCCGACACCGGCGGCGGCGATCAGGTAGTGGTCGCCGCGGCGGAGCAGCCCCCGCGTGGTGGCGGTGTGGAGATTGATGAGGCCGTCTGAGCCGAAACTGTGCCCGACCGACGGCACGTTGTCCAGCACGACTTTCTCGATCGGGTAGCCGATCCGGCGCGCGATCATCCGCCAGGACGCCTGGTTGACGTTGTGCGGCAGGATCGCGGCCAGGTCGGAGAGGTCCAGACCGGCCTGGTCCAGGGCGGCCTCGACCGCCTCCACCATCACGTTCGGGTACTCGCGCTGGTAGCGGGCGAGCAGGTCCGGGTCCCCGGCCAACCGGCCGTCGAACTCCGGGCGCTGACGCACCGCGAAGGAGAGCATCCGGTGGCGCTCACCGTCGGCGCTGACCAGGCAGGCGGCCGCGCCCTCCGCGAAGATTCCGGTCTCGGGCACCACCTGGGCGTCCTTGGTGAAGGTCTTCTCGCCGGTCAGCACCAGCGCGAGCGCCGAGGGATCCGGGTCCGCCGCGAGCAGCCGGCCGGCCAGGTCGATGGCCAGCAGGCCCACCGCGCAGGCGTGGTGGGTCACCGTGAAGGCGTTGGCGTGCGCCAGCCCACGGGCGTCGAGCAGGTCGTGCAGCGGGTTGAGCGGATGGGGCACCGCCACCGGCATGCTGCGGGCGTGGATCACGAAGCGGATGTCGCGTTCGCGTCCGCGCAGCTCCGACAGGTTGTCCAGGGCGGCTTCGAGCAGGTCGGGCAGCGTCCCGGCCGGGTCCAGACGCAGCTGGTCCAGGCCGTGGAAGCGGCGGAAGAGACGGAGTTGACGTGGGGTCAGGCCGATGCGCTCGCCCGCGGCCTCGATGGGAACGGCGTGCGGGGGGAGGTGAACGGCCACTGCCTCCAGTGCGGTCACGCGGGCTAGTATTCCGACGCCCGCCGGGTCGCACAAGTGATCCCGGGCCCCCTCCGTCGCCGCCGTCACTCCGGATGCCGTCAACCGCGCACCGGTACGGCCGCGTTCACCCCCGCGCCGTCGAGCAGGTGGGAGACCTCTCATGCCGAATCCTGAACCCCCCTACACCGAAGCCCCGTTGAACCAGGAACTGGTGGCCCTGCTGGTCGAGGTGGCCGGCGCGCCGCCCGGTTGGGCGCGCCATGTCACCCCGGGCGCCCGGCTGGACGCCGACCTGCTGCTGGACGAGGACGAACTCGCCGAGCTGGCCGCGCGGCTGCGCGAGCGCTTCGGCCCGGAGGCCGACCTGGCCGCCCTGCGCGCCGGGCTGGGCCTGGCCGCACTGGAGGCCCTGACCGTCGCCGACGTGCAGCGACTGATCCCCGAGGAGGGCACACGATGACCCGGTTCCTGCTGGTGGTGCCGCCGTTGACCGGCCACGTCAACCCGGCGGCGGGCATCGCCGCCGAACTGACCGCGCGCGGCCACCAGGTCGCCTGGACCGGCACCGCATCGGTGCTGCGCCCGCTGCTCGGCCCCACGGCCGAGGTGCTGGGCACCGGCACCCGGGCGTTCCGGGCCCAGGGCGGGCACGGGCTGGCCGCGCTGCGCACGCTCTGGGAGGGCTTCATCGTCCCGTACGCGCGGTTCACCGCGAAGCCGCTGGACGCGATCGTGCGGGAGTGGCGGCCGGACGTGCTGCTGGTCGACCAGCACACCCCGACGGGCGCGCTGGTCGCGCGGCGGCACGGCCTGCCGTGGGCGTCCTTCGCGCCCGGGGCGATGGAACTGGGGCGCCCCTACCGGGCGTTGCCGCGGGTCGAGGAGTGGATGACCGGACTGCTGCGCGGGCTGTGGGAGCGCGCCGGGCTGCCCGCGGCGGAGTACCGGGACCCGCGCTTCTCCCCCGACCTGGTGCTGGCCACCACCGGGCCGGCGCTGACCGGCTCGGCGCCGCCGCCGCAGCACGCGCTGGTCGGGCCGGTGATCCCGGCGCGCCCGCACGATCCGGACTTCCCGTGGGAGCGGCTGCGGCCCGGCCGACGGCGGGTGCTGGTCACCATGGGCACGCTGGCCGGCGAGGTGGGCGCGGACTTCCTGGCCCGCTCCGTCCGGGCGCTGGAGCTGTGCGGCGACGACGTCCAGCCGGTGTTCGCCGCGCCGCGCGAGCTGCTGCCCGAACTCCCCGCCGGGGCCGTGGCGGTGGACCGCGCGCCGGTGCTGGAGCTGATGGCGCGCGGCGAACTGGACGCGGTGCTCTGCCACGGCGGGATGAACACCGTGGGCGAGGCGCTGGCGCACGGCCTGCCGCTGGTCGCCGCGCCGATCCGGCACGACCAGCCGGTCGTGGCCGGCCAGGTGGCGGCGGCGGGCGCCGGGCTGCGGGTCCCGTTCGCGCGCGTCGCACCAGAGCGCCTGGCGCACGCGCTGCGGTCCGTACTCGACTCGACGGAGTACCGGGCGCGGGCGGTTCGGGTCGGGCGGGAACTGCTGGCCGGAGGGGGTGCGGCCACCGCGGCGGACCGGCTGGAGGCGCTCGGCTGAGCGGGCCCGGACCTGCCGGGCGAAGGCCCGGCCGCGGCGAGGACCGGCCGCCCGTTAGCAGACCGGGAGAGCGCACGTCCATTGGTCTAGGCCATTGTTTCGGGGCAGGGTTCACCCTAGGGTGTCGCAGCAGCACCGCCCTTCGCAGGTGCCGAGCACCGCCTTCCAAGGTGCCGTGGCAGCCCATCCCCGCACGGGAGTTCCGGTTGATCGAGACCACGGGACTGCGCAAGTCCTACCGCAAGAAGACCTCCCGTCGCAGCGGCGAGGACCCCACCGTCGACGCCGTCCGCGGCATCGACCTGTCGGTCGACGCCGGCGAGATCTACGGGTTCCTCGGCCCCAACGGCGCCGGGAAGACCACCACCCTGCGCATGCTGGCCACCCTGATCCGGCCGGACGGTGGAAAGGCCACCATCGCCGGGGCCGACCTGTTCACCGACCCCGCCGGCGTCCGCCGCCGGATCGGCTACGTCGCCCAGGGCGGCGGCACCACCGACAACGTCAGCGGCCGCGAGGAACTCGTCCTCCAGGCCCGGATGTACGGGGCGGCCAAGGCGCAGGCCGCCCAGTCCGCCGCGGACGCCCTCAAGGCCTTCGACCTCACCGAGTTCGGCGACCGCCCCTGCGCCACCTACTCCGGCGGCCAGCGCCGCCGGGTGGACATCGCCCTCGGGGTCATCCACCAGCCGCAGGTGCTGTTCCTGGACGAGCCCACGGTCGGACTCGACCCGGCCAGCCGGGCGTACGTCTGGGAGGAGATCCGCCGACTACGCACCGCGGGCATGACGGTGGTCGTCACCACGCACTACCTCGACGAGGCCGACGCGCTCTGCGACCGGGTCGCCATCGTCGACCACGGCCAGGTGGTGGCCGAGGGCACCCCCGAGGCGCTCAAGCGCGAGATCTCCGGCGACGTCGTGCTGGTCGGGCTGGACGCCGGACAGGCCGCCCTGGAGCGGGCCGCCGAGGTGCTGCGCCCGCAGCCGTACCTGCACCGGCTGGAGCAGAACGGCGACGAGGGGCTGCGGCTGTACCTGGAGGACGGCGCCGCCGCCATCCCCCGGCTGCTGCGCGCCCTGGACGCGGCGGGCCTGACACCCGGCACCGTGCAGCTCCAACGGCCCAGCCTGGACGACGTGTTCCTGGCCCGCACCGGCCGCTCGCTGCAGCAGTCCTGACCACCCCGGTACCACCCGGCCCGCACAACTCCCTGGGGAGACCGTGAAGCTCGCCCGAGACACCTGGCTGGTCTTCCAGCGCCAGCTGCTGCTCATGATCCGCACCCCGATCTGGATCGCCGTCGGCATCATCCAGCCCCTGTTCTACCTGCTGCTGTTCGCCCCGCTGCTGAAGAAGGTGCTCGCCCCGCAAGGTGCGAGCAGCTACGCCGACGCCTACCAGGTGTACGTGCCGGGCCTGTTGGCGGTGCTCTGCATCTTCGGCGGCCTGTTCACCGGATTCAGCCTGCTCGGCGAGCTCAAGGCCGGCATCATCGAGCGCTCCCGGGTGACCCCGGTCAGCCGGCTGGCGCTGCTGCTCGGGCGGGCGCTGCGGGAGATGGTGGCACTGCTGGTGCAGGCCGTGCTGATCACCCTGATCGCGCTGCCGTTCGGCCTGCGGGTGAACCCGCTGAACCTGCTGCTCGCCTACCTGCTGCTGGGCCTGCTGGCGCTGATGACCTCGGCGATCTCCTTCGGGATCGCGCTGATGGTGCCGACCGACGCGGCGATGTCGCCGGTCGTCAACACCATCGCGCAGCCCATCGCACTGCTGTCGGGGGTACTGCTGCCGCTCACCCTGGCACCGGGGTGGCTGCAGCAGGCGGCCAGGTGGAACCCCTTCTACTGGGCGGTGGAGGGCATGCGCGCGCTGTTCTCCGGGCACGCCGGGGACAGCGTGGTCTGGCAGGGCCTGCTGGTGGTCACGGTGATGACCGCCCTGGCGGTGTACTGGTCGGCCCGGCTGTTCTCCACCCGGGTGCGCTGACGGGCGGAGGGAGGGGCCCGGCTCGCCCCGAGCCGGGCCCCTCCCGCATGCCCCGACGGAACCGCCGGAACCAACGGAAGCCGGAACCGCCGGAACCGCCCGGCACGCTCTCAGGCCGCCACGAAGGCCGCCAGCTTCGCCACTCCGTCGATGATCCCGGCCTGCGTCAGCGAGCTGACGGACAGCCGCAGCCGCCGCTCCCCGCCGCCGTCCGGGTAGAACGGCGCCATCGGCGTCCAGAGCACCCCGAAGTCGCGGGCGCAGCGTTCCATGGCCGCCTCGTCGGCGACGAACGGCACCGTCAGCACGGCGAAGAAGCCGCCGTCCGGCCGGGTCCAGGAGATGCCCAGGCGGCGCCGCACGGAGGCCGGGAAGTGCCGTTCCAGCTCCCGCAGCAGGGTGTCCAGCCCGGCCGCGTAGTGGGCCGTGGCAGGGGCGTTGGCGGCCCGCAGTCGGCAGTCGTGGGTCAGCAGCATCCCGCCGATGACGGCCTGGCTCAGCGCGGGCGTGTTGACGGTCGTCATGCTCTTCAGCTTGGCGAGCTCGTCCGCGAGCAGGCTGCGCCGCCCGCCGGGTCCGGCCACCTCCTGGTCGGCGACCACATAGCCCAGCCGGGCCCCGGGGAAACAGGTCTTGGCGAACGAGCCCAGGTGGACGACCCGGCGGGTGCGGTCCAGCGCCTTGAGGGTGGGCCGCGGTCCCGGCGTGCGCGAGAAGAAGCCGTACGGGTTGTCCTCGACGACGAGCACGCCCTGCTCGGCCGCCACCTCCAGCAGCCCGGTGCGGGCCTCGACCGGCATGCTGGTGCCGGAGGGGTTGGCGAAGTCCGGGACGACGTAGAGGGCGCGCGGGCGGCGCCCCTCGGCCCGCACCGCACGCGCGGCGGCCCGGACCGCCGCCGGGTCGGGGCCGCCCTGCGGGCCCTCGGGAACGGGGCGGACGCTCAGGTCGAGCAGCCGGGCGGCGCCGGTCACGCCGACGTAGCAGGGCGAGCTCACCAGCAGGACGTCCTCCGGGCCGGCGCACAGGGCGCGCAGCGTCAGCAGCATCCCCTCCTGGGCGCCGACGGTCACCACGACGGCCGCCGGGTCCACGGTCATGCCCTCGTCGTTGGCCAGCGCGCGGGCGACCAGCTCGTTGATGACGCCCTTGGTCGGGCCGTACTGGAACAGCGTGGTGCGCACCGCGTCCCGGTCCAGGCCGCGCTCGGCCAGGTGGGCGAGGTAGGTCTCCAGGTAGACTGGGATGTCCTCGGGCTCGAAGAAGCCCTCGTAGGGGCGGCCGGGAGCGAAGGAGACGGCGTCCGGGTAGCGGGTGGTGACCTCGTTGAGGAAGGTCATCGAGTCCAGCAGCGGATCGGCCAGGGACCCGTGCAGGTCGTCCAGGGGGATGATCACCGCAGCGCCTCCCGGAGGCGCCCGGCCGCGAAGTCCTGGGCCTCGGCGGCGGCGTCCAGGGTGCCGGTCATGGCGAAGAAGCCGTGCGGCATGCCCTGGAAGCGGCGCAGCTCCACCGGGACTCCGGCGGCGCGCAGCGCCTCGGCGTACTGCTCGCCCTCGTCCCGCAGCGGGTCGTACTCGGCGGTCAGGACGGTGGCGGGCGGCAGGCCGGCCAGGGTGGCGGCGCGCAGCGGGGAGGCGTACGGGCTGGCGCCGTCGCTCCGGTCCGCCAGGTAGTGGCCCCAGTACCAGTCCACCGAGCGGCGGTTGAACAGCGCCGGGTCGTCGTTGTCGCGCAGCGACGGGGTGTCCGCGCCGTGGTCGGTGTTGGGGTAGACCAGCAGCTGGTGGCGCAGGGCGGGGCCGCCCTCGGCACGCAGCAGGAGGGTGAGCGCGGCGCCGAGGTTGCCGCCGGCGCTGTCGCCGGCGACCGCGATCCGGTCCGGGTCGATGCCGAACTCGTCCGCCCGTTCGGCGAGTCGCAGCAGTGCGGCGCGACAGTCGTGCAGCGCCGCGGGGAACGGGTGCTCGGGGGCGAGCCGGTAGCCGACGGAGGCGGTGACGCAGCCGACGGCGTTGGTGAGCCGGCGGCAGATCGCGTCGCTGGTGTCGGGCGAGCCGAGCGTCCAGCCGCCGCCGAACAGGTAGAGCAGGGCGGGCAGTCGGCGGCCCGGCGGCTCGGGCCGGTAGAGCCGCAGGGCGAGTTCGCCGCCGGGGCCGGGGATGCGGTGCTCCTCGACGGCGGCGACCGGCTCGGGGGTGCCGGCCGCCGCGCGGATGTCCGCGAGGTCGGCGGCGCGGGCCTCGGCGAGGGTCAGGGTGTAGAGCGGCGGGGTACCGCTGCTCGCGCGCCGGGCGCGCAGCGCCTCGGCCTGGGGGTGCAGGGGCATGGGCGGATCCGTTCGGTGCGCGGGTCTCGGCAGCGAGTTCGGCGGCGAGTCGGTGGCCGTCTCGGCGCTGGGTTCGGCGGCGAGTTCTTCGGCAGGGGGTTCGGTGGTGGGCTCAGCAGTCTGCCTCGACGTAGACGGTCTCGTCGGTACGGAAGGCCGTGTCGAGGTCGGCGACGTCCGGACGGGCGCCCTGCCGGTAGGCGCACGGGCGGATCCGGTCGGGGTCGAAGCCCGCCTCGGTGAGGACGTGCCGCAGCTCGTCCAGGTCGTAGATCCACTGGTGGCCGAAGTACCGGAAGATCTGGTTGACCAGGAAGGCCGGGCGCGCGGGCATCGGCGGGCCGAACCCGAGGGTGGTCAGCCGGCGCCGGTGCTTGGCGAGGAAGCCGTCACCGGTGGCGTAGCCGACCAGGTAGCGGGCGAGGTCGGGCGTGGTCAGGCGCAGGACGCCGCCCGGGCGCAGCACCCGGCGGGCCTCGCGCAGCCAGCCGACGGCGACGGGCATGGTGACGTGCTCGATCAGGTGCTCGGCGTAGACCCAGTCGAGGCTGTCGTCGGCGAAGGGCAGCGGTTCGGCGATGTCGAGCTGGGTGAACCAGCGGTCCCCGTCGACCCGGTAGAGGGTGCCTGGCTCGGTGGCGGTGACTGGCTCGGTCGCGGTGCCGGGCTCGGTCGCGGTGCCGGGGCTGCGCAGGGTGGCGATGTCGGTGCCGAGGCCCTCCGGGTGGGCGGTCCTGAACGCGGCGAACTCGATTCCGGTGATGCCGAGTTCGCGGAAGTCCGCATGGTCGTGCGGCAGCCCGCCGGGACGAGGTTCGAGCGTGTCACAGGTGGCGACCTGCTCGCTGAAGGCATCCAGGCGGGGGGCCAGCCCGTCCGGGTCGTCCCAGTCCCAGCCCGGGAATCGTTCGGCCTGCTCGGTCATGGATCGGACCTCCTGATGGGGGAACGCGGTTCGGGTGCCGCGCGGTTCAACGGCCCCGGCGGGGATCGGGTGTGCGGCGCGGCTCGAAGGCCGCGCGGGGATCGGGAGTGCGGCCCGGCTCAACGGCCTTGCGGGAGAGTCGGGTTCAGCCGGCCCGGCGAGGGCGAGGGCCAGGGCCAGGGCGCGAGGACGGTGCGGTCCAGGTCGGCGAGCCTCGGGCGGCCCAACAGGGCCATGGCGTGCTCCAGTTCCTCGCGCAGCAGGTCGAGCACCCGGCGCACCCCGGCCTCGCCTCCAATGGCCAGGCCCCAGAGCGCGGGGCGGCCGACCAGCACCGCGCGGGCGCCGAGGGCGAGGGCGATCGCGAGGTCGGTTCCGCTGCGCACGCCGCCGTCGACCAGCACCGGAAGCTCGGCGGGCACGGCCTCGACCACCTCGGGCAGCGCGGCCAGGGCCGGTACCGCCCCGTCGAGTTGGCGCCCGCCGTGGTTGGAGACCAGGACGGCGTCGACGCCGTGCTCGACGGCGAGCCGGGCGTCCTCGGCGGTGAGGATGCCCTTGAGGACCAGCGGCAGCCGGGTGCGCTCGCGCAGCCAGGCCAGGTCGGCCCAGCTCAGGCTGGGGTCGAACTGCACGCGGGCGTGCTCGGCGATGCCCGAACTGCCCCCGGCGGCGCGGTGACTGGCCGACATCAGGGACCGGTCCAGGTTGACCGCGCGGACGGCGGGCGGGACGGCGAAGCCGTTGCGCAGGTCGCGCAGCCGGCGGCCGATCCTGGGGGCGTCCACGGTCAGCACCAGCGCGCGGTAGCCGGCCGACTCGGCGCGTTCCACCAGGGCGGCGAGGGCGGCGCGTTCGCGCAGCCAGTACAGCTGGAGCCAGAGCGGGCCGGTGGCGGCCGCGGCGATCTCCTCCAGGGTCCGGCTGGCGAACATCCCGACGACCAGCAGGGCGCCGGCCCGGCCGGCGGCTCGGGCGGTGGCGGTCTCGCCTTCCGGGTCGACCAGCCGGTGGTAGGCCATCGGGGCGATGCCGAGCGGAAGGCCCAGCGGCGCGCCGAGCAGGGTCAGGGCCGGGTCGCAGGCGGAGACGTCGACCAGGGTGCGCGGACGCAGCGCATGGCGTCCGAAGATCTCCCGATTGGCCGTCAGGGTGCGTTCGGCATCGCTGCCGCCGTCGATGAAATCCCAGATTTCCGGTGGGAGTTGGGCGTGCGCCGCACGCTCGATCCCGGCCAGCGTGAGAACTCCCACGGGCATTCCTCGTTCCAGGACGGCCACGCGCGGGCCGGTCCCGATGGGGCAGCGTAGGAGCAACGACCACATTGGTATAGACCTTGATTTGACCAAACGTCTGTGCCATGGTCTGGCCACGGAATTGGCCGTTCTGGATGTTAACGGCGTTCATGTCAAATCCCCTCACTTGTGTGGAGCCGCGTTGACCGGCTTTTCCCCCTCCGTAGTTCCGGCTGCCTTCCCGCCGCACTCCGACGCCCCGGGCTCCTGGGTCGACCGGCTGCTGCTGGCCGGCCCCGGCGACGAGGAGTGCCTGCACCTCGGCGCACCGCTCGACCGGGACACCCTGCGCGCCCTGGTCGAGGAGCAGTGCGGCCGGCTGGCGACCGCCGGGCTCGGCCCCGGCGGGACGGCGGCGCTTCGGCTGCCTCCCTCGGTGGCGTTCGTCTCGGTGCTGCTGGCATGCTGGCGCCTCGGCGCCCAAGTCGCACTGCTCGACCACCGGTTGACCGACCACGAGATCGACGCGGCGGTGGAACGACTGGCCCCGCAGGTGCTGGTAGGCTCCGCCCATCGCTCCGCGGCGGCCCTGCGCGGCTTCTCCGAAGTCGAGCCGGTGACCCTCCCACTGGCGGGCGGGCTCCCGGCCCGCACCGGGCACGCACTGATCCAGCTCAGCTCCGGATCCACCGGCCCGGCCAAGGTCATCGCCCGCACCGCGGCCGACCTGCTGCGCGAACTCGACTGCTACCGCAGGCTCGTGGAGTTCCCCGGCGAGGGCGAACGGGTGGTCCTGCTCTCCTCGGTCGTGCATGTGCTCGGTCTGGTCGGCGGGCTGCTCAACAGCCTGCACGCCCGGGTCGCGCTCACCGTGCCGGAGCGGATGACGGCGGCGGGCATCCTGGCCGAGGTCTCCGCGAGCGACCGGCCGACCACCGTCATCGGGGTGCCCTTCCACGCCGAGCTGCTGGCGGGGGTGGTCGCTCCCCCGCCGCTGCCCCGGCTGCGGCGGATGGTCGTGGCGGGCGAACTCGTCCGCCCGGGGCTGTCCGCGCTGTTCACCGAGCGCTACGGCGTCCCGCTCGGCACCATGTACGGCATGACCGAGACCGGGGTGATCGCCACCGACCTCTCCGGTACGCTCCACCCCGCCAAGCGGCCCGTGCACGGCATGGAACTGCGCATCGTCAAGGGCGAGCTACAGATCGGCGCAGCCTCCTCCCCGTACCCCGGGCTGGACGATCCGACCCGCTGGTCGGCGGGCTGGCTGCACACCCGCGACGCGGCCGAACTGACCGCCGACGGCCTGGTGACCGTACTCGGCCGGCTCGACTCCCAGGTCTCGATCGGCGGCCTGAAGGTCGACCTCACCGAGGTCGAGCAGACGCTCACCGCGCTGCCCGAGGTCCGCGAGGCCGTCGTGGTCTTCGACGGCGGTGCGATCGAGGCCTACCTGTCCACCGAACCCGACACCGACCTCGCCTCCGTCCAGGACGGGCTGGCCCGCCGCCTGGCCGCCTACAAGCGTCCGCGCCGGCTCGCCCGGCTGGACCGCCTCCCCCGCACCGCCACCGGAAAGCTACTGCGCGACCCGGCCGCCCTGCGCGAGACCGCGGCCGGCTGACCCGGACCGGCCGCACCGGCTCGACCGCCACCGCGCCACCGGCCGCAGCCCGACGCGTACAGCTCCACCACCCCGAACCACCACCCCGACAAGGAGCCCACCACCATGCAGGACCGCATCCGCACCTTCGTCCTGACCGCACTCGCCGAGATGCAGTACGACGTCTCCGAGGTCACCGGCGACACCGACCTCGGCCCGGCCGGGCTGGACCTCGAATCGCTCGCGCTGGCCGACCTCTCGGTGCAGGTCGAGGACGAGTTCGGGATCAAGTTCGACCTGGACGAGATGGAGACCACCGCGCTGATGACGCTGGACGAGTTCACCTCCGACGTCGCCCGTCGGGTCGACGCCCTCGCCACCGCCTCCGCCGCCTCCGGCGGCGCCGCGTGACCGCCGCGCCGCTCCCCGACGCCCTGCCCGGCCGGGCCGAGGTGCTGGCCATGCTGGCGGCGTTCGGGCAGCGCGCCGTCGACACCGTGCCCGAGGAGCTCGGATCTCTCGAACTCACCTGGCTCATCGCCGAGTTCGAGCAACGCTACGGGATCCAGCTGGACCTGGACGACGACCGCTTCGGCGCGGTGCGCACCGTCGACGACGCCACCGAGCTGCTGCGCGAGGCCGTCCTCGCCGACCGCGCGGGCGCCCGGCCGTGACCCCCGACGGCACGGGCTCCGGCCCGCCCGGCCGGGCGGCCGGCCACCCGGTGGTCACCGGCGTCGGGGTGCTCAGCGCCGCCGGGCGCGGGCTCACCGCGCTGACCGAGGCCGCCACCCGCGGAAAGGCCCTGTTCGGACCGGTCACCCGCTTCGACGTGAGCGCCCGGCGCACCACCCGCGCCGCGCTGTTCCCGGACACCGTGCCGCCGGCCCGCACCTTCCCGCTGGCCCGGTTCGTGCTCGACGCGATCGGCCAGGCCTGCCGACAGGCCGGGCTGACCGCCGCCGAGGGAGCCGGACTGCCCGTGCTGCTCGCCCTGCACAGCGACCGGCACACCCGGGCGACCGCCGACGCGGTGGCCGCCGGGCTCCGGTCCGCCTGGGGCGCTCCGGGTGTCACCCGGGTGTACAACGGCGCCTGCGTGGCCGCCGCGACCGCCGTCGCCGACGCCGGCGCGCTGGTGTCCACCGGACGGTACGAGCGGGTCCTGGTCGCGGCCGGGCACCTGGTCGAACCGGGCGTCTTCGCGGTCTTCGACGCCGGACGGGCGCTGGCCCGGGACGGCGAGGCGCGCCCGTTCAGCTCCGGCCGCACCGGAACCCTGCTCGCCGACGCGGCCGCCGCCGTCCTGGTCGAGTCCGCCCCGGCCGCCGAACGGCGCGGTGCGCCCGCGCTCGCCCGGCTGGCCGGCTGGTCCCGGACCGGCGACGCCCACCACGTCTGCCGTCCGGAACCGGAGGGCGAGGGGGTGGCCCGGGCGATCGAGGCCGCGCTCGGCCGCGCCGGCGTCGCCCGGGCCGAGGTCGGCTACGTCAACGCCAACGGCACCGGCTCCGCCCTCGCCGATCGGGCCGAGGCCCGCGCACTGCGGAGGGTGTTCGGCCCGCACGCCGACCGCCTGCCGGTCAGCTCCAGCAAGTCCGTGCACGGGCACGCCCTGGAAGCCTCGGCCCTGCTCGAACTCGCCGTCACCATCGGCGCGTTGGGCACCGGACTGCTCCCGGTCAACGCCGGCTGGCTCGGCCCGGACCATGACCTCGCGCTGGACCTCGTCCTGGAGGGCCCGCACGCCGCCCGCCCCTCGTACGCCCTCAGCCTCAACTCCGCCTTCGGCGGCGCCAACACCGCCCTTCTGCTGGCCCCGGGATGACCGCCACCGCCATGACCACTCCTGCCGACCACACCCACGGACTGCGGATCCTCGCCGAGGCCCGCCGTCCCGCGCCCGGCCCGGACGGGCCGCCGCCACCGCTGCCCGGCTTCGCGGCCTCCGGTTTCGGCCCGCTGGTCGCCGACACCGCCGAACGCTGCCTGCGCGCCCACCACGGCGAGCCGCCCGC